>NZ_JBHSMS010000023.1:0-284580 GCF_042656795.1 Massilia jejuensis
CGGTCGAATATGAAAAGCAGTATTTCCAGCGGCTCGCGAGTGTCTAGTAAACTCGTGGCGATTCACACCAGTGGATCTGATACGCCAAAGGAAATGGCCGTTTTCTACCTTCCACGGTCTGCTCGAGGCGACGCACCCATTAAGCGATGAGTTACTTGTATGTCTCGTACTGCGCGATTTCCACGTACACAAAAGAATCGTCTAAAAAACTTAAATTATCGAGTGAAACGGGTTTGCCGGACTCATCTACTGACAGAATCATCGAGAATCGAACTTCGAAATCGACCTCCGTTTCACCACTTACATCCCCCCAGGGAATAGCAACTTTATCCTCAGAATCCCAAGAGGCAGTATCCCAGTCCGGATGGGTATATGACACGTCAGCCGTTACGGTCGCATACCCAGCGACGAGAATATTTCCCCCGTCCTTGATGGAACGAAATGCAGTGAAATAATCGAGTTTTACGTTGGTCACTGTCGCGTCATCAATCTCCCCACCTTCGACATCCAAAACTTGAAGGCCCCAGTTGGACACTTCTGCATCGAAACGGGAAACAAGCTCATCGTGGTCATCATCGAAGAACCCCTCGAGCTCTGGAGCTGCAATTTCGAGCCCCAATACCGCGAACAAGTCTGCGAATGTCTTTACAAGTGAAATGTTGCTCACCGCTTTCGACGGCCCCACAAAGTCGCCATCCGACGACACAATAATGATCGGCAATCCGTTGTCGGCTATTCTCCGAAGACATCCAAAGATGAACGCATCAGGGAATTGGTCCTTCTTTCCCTCCCCGCTGAAAAAACCTTCACGTCTTGAGTACGCCTCCAACACTTCAGAAGGTAGCACATCGTTCACAGATAGAATCTTTGCTCCAAGCGCCTCAAACATTCGCTCAGTAGCTTTCCGATATTTCTCGACCAACGAGTCTTTCAGCTTAACTTTAGTGATCTCGGGCAGTGTCACGCCGAGTACGTCATTTAAAATCGCTCGAAAATGCGGGCGAGAAAAGTCTTTGACCACGTCGAGGTCATTCTCGGCATGCTTCTTCGCAACCTCTATCATGGTTAAATCGGTTGTCAGTACTGACACCAACCCAGCATCAACAAGGTCGCCTAGCCGTTCGATGATCGGACTACCTTGTTTACCTTCTTGAATCAAGACGTTCGCATCGAGAAAAACTTTTTGAGGAGAGTTGGGCATGCCGGTATAAGGTAGAAGTTATGTCAACAATCCATGTGGTCGGATGCACTTTACGTTCGAAGTGACCTGCTACCAGTTTAGAGACAGAAGCCATTGTCTACCACGGAATTCGCTCTGCGGAAAGAGCCAACATCTGAGTGGGCAGGAGAACCACAATCCGCCACAGTCCAGACAACTGTCTATCTGCATGTCGTCCCTCCGGATCGGCAAGAGGGACTCAGCTACCTAGACATGGTTGATCGGTGCGCCCTTAATGCCATGGGCTGCCGACGCACCCCTTTACGCTTAACTCATTCTTAAATTCTCTTCACATTCGCCCTTGAAATTAAATGTAACTTGCGCAATATTGGGAGCTTGTGCTTCCAGCGAGAAATATTATTTATGCCCTCCGCCCCTATTGCTGTCGATGTCTTAGTCGTATGCGCACTTTTTGATGAATTTCAGGCTCTGCTCGACGTCACCGAAGGCATCGTGGAGCCAGGCTGGGCAAATGAAACGAGTAAAAGCGGCTGGCTGACGGCTAGTGCTACGTTCCGAGGCAACCAAGCAGAAATGGTTCGCATTGTCGCCACATTTGCTAGCGGTATGGGTCGAGAAATCGCGTTGGCGACTGTTATGGAACTCTTGAACGAACATCCTGCGCGCTGTGTGGCGATGAGCGGTATCTGTGCAGGTCGACGCGGCAAGGTCTCCCTCGGAGACGTCATTTTCGCCGATCGCCTCTATTCCTACGACGCAGGCAAAATCACTGTAGAGGACGGCCTGACGAAATTCGAAGGCGATATCTTGCAATTCAATCCTAGTCGTCAGTGGGTGCAGCGCATGATTGCGGTCGCAAACTCGGCGCCGGGGTCATGGGTAGGGACCCGTCCCGAACCGGCGCATGAGCAGCAGGAAGAATGGGTCTTGCGACGCTTGATCGACGGCGAAAATCCGCTTCAGGCGCCTGACTTCAAGAAAGCGTGTCCAGACTGGCCCGAGGTCCTGGGTCGTCTCACTCGCCGTAAATGGATTGAAAAAGGATTGACACTAACTGAGACCGGTCGCGCGCGCGCTGACGAACTCCGCTTGTCCCATCCGGATGGGCCACAGCCCCCAAAGCCATTCACGGTACATGTGGCACCGATGGCTACTGGCGCCGCAGTCGTGGAAGACACCGGAATCTTTCCTCGTCTAGCGCAAAGCATGCGCAAAGTATTGGGCATTGACATGGAAGCTAGCGCGCTGGGCGCAGCGGCGCATTTCCGCGATATCCCAGTCATAGTGGTTAAAGCAGTCTCTGACTTCGGTGACCCATTTAAAGACGATCGTTATCGGTACTTTGCAGCGCGCGCCTCAGCTGAGTACCTACTGCGTCTGTTAAAAATGTCAATGGACCTGTTGCCCGGCACTGCTGTCTCGAGTACTCCCGAGGCGAGCGCCGCAGTAGCTGGCGTGCCGCTTGATCTGATCGAAATACTTGCCGAGCTCTATCCGGAGGTCGGGCAAGCACGCGCAATCTGGGAACGCGCTGGCGGAAAGGGTTCTGAAGTCGAAAATGTCAGCCGGCCGCAAGACCTTTGGCAGCGCCTTTGGCTTCGCAGCACCCGTGGAGCGTCCGTTCGACCGGGCATGCTCTTACAAGTCGTAAAAACTGATGCTCCTTTTAATGAAGTGATCCAGCGGCATTTGGCGAACTGGTCGAAAGTATAGAGAAGGAAATACGATGGGCAAAATGCTGACAGACCTGATCTCAGCCGGTCTTGTAACCAAACTGGATGGCCATGACGATCGCCTCGGGAAAATAAACCGTGCAGCGGCTGTGCTTGCCCAGGCGCTTCGGAAGGATCGACAGCTGTTGATTCCTGCTGTACTTACGGGTCTGAACGCTAACGCGACCATTAACGACGCCATGATGTTGAAAGCCGAACAGGCACTTCAGTCGGAATGGCCTACCGTGGCTACTGTACACACAGACCAGCCGATTTCTCTATACCGGGCGCTGTTGCTTGACGCATGCCAGCAAGCTGGGGACGGCGCCAATGCCGCTGTAATTTGGTACACCGCAGCGGATACGCTGAGGTACTCGCCCTTGGACCGCGAAGCAACCGCAGTTAGAGAAATGATGCAAGAAATGGCGCACCGGGCTGAAGAGGCTGCGGTAGCTAGCGCAGTGCCCCAAGAGAGCAGCGAGAGTCGGTCGTCGTCCAGTTCCCCTAGGAAAGCTACTTCAGAGATTGAAAACGCCAGGGTCGACCGGGACGCTTTCGAACTCAGGATAGCAGCCGCGCTCGGTCAAACCAGTCGCAACGGTAAGGCGCTAACAGACCATAATCGCTACTGGCCGCACGCCAACCCTCAGGAGTGGGCGCATGACGCAGCTCCACGTCTGCAAAACGCAATTTCAGAGCAGCTAGACGAACTAGCCGCGGCTAATGAGGAGCAAATGGCCAAATTGGAGGCACGAACCGTGCAGCAACTCCAATCAATTAAGAAAACAGCACAGCAGGAAATTGCAAAGGCGCGCGACACTTCGCCGGCAGAGCGGCAACGCCTCGACACCTTGTGGTGGTTAGAATCCTTGTACTCCACGTCATTACACTGCAGTTATCGAGAACTGGACAACGAGCTCGCGGCCGTCACGATGGCGTACGACTTGCTATCTCTCATGTCAGGCGTCATGCCCGCCAGTCTTCCTTACTTGCTTGCAGAGGGGATTAACCGGTTGCCGGGAGCTTCCTTCCGCGAAAAGGTTTCGATTGAAACCCTTCTATACAATCTTAATAAACAGCGTTCACGGTTGCCTGCTGACTGGCTCAAGGGCATCAAGCCGAGCGTACCCGATGCGCGGTTCAGCCTGCGCGATTTAGTCATAGCTGCGCTGTTGAATGATGCTCCGGACATTAATAGCTTGCTGGGCAGAGCAGCGATAGCTCCAGCAACAGAGATGTCGTTGCCGGAATTCGGCCGAGCAGTATTGCGCCAGGAACACGCTGTACGTCTCGCGGCGACGAAGCAATGAACGCACGCGTTTGCACTAATCCAAACTGTTACCAGCATGAAGGGGAAACCTGCCCCTTGGGTCACCTTGCCCCCGCTGCCGAATGTGACGCGATGAAGAAAGGTGCACCTCGAAAGAGCGCTCCTACGCCTTCGGCCATTGCACAGCAGGCCCGTGTGCCATGGTCGGGCAGCGCTTTGGGGTTAGATGACCTATTCCTACTGGCCAGCCGTGCGCGTCACTTGTTAATCGGTGTGATCGGAGCGCATGACTCAGGCAAAACCACATTGCTGACAGCGAATTACTTAAAAATCCTCGAAAGCGGCGTACTTGCCGATCGCACTTTCTCTGGCTCTTGGACACTAGGAGCGTGGGAATCTTTGGCCGCATGGATGCGGTTTCAGGACAAGCGCGAACCGTCGTTCCCACCACACACGCCTAGGGGAACGGGGCGTGTTCCAGGAATGCTTCACTTGGCTCTTCGCAGTCGATCTGTAGGTTTTCGAGACGTCTTTTTCACGGACGCTCCAGGCGAATGGTTCTCTCGATGGGCTATCAAAGAGGACGCACCTGACGCAGAGGGCGCAAGATGGATTGTCCAGCATTCTGACGCTTTCCTTATCGCAGCCGATTGCGAACGTCTTTCAGGTGCAAACAAAGGACCAGCACGCAACGAGTTGCGACAACTCTTGGAACGCCTCGGTAATCACATCGATGGCAGGCCAGCAGTCTTAGTATGGACAAAGAGCGAACATACCGTCCCCGACGGTATCCGTCGATCAATCACAGAGGCGTTAAAAGTCAACCTTCCGCATGCAGTCGAGCTTTCGTCAAGCGTGTCAGCACCAGAATCCTTTGTCGATGTTCTTGCAACGATCGTTTTATCGACGTGGGAGGGCAAGGTCGCACTGCCGATCATTGAACCAGTAAGCGTTGCTAATCCGTTCTGGGCGTTCAGAGGGCATCATGGACAAACCTAAAATGGTCTTGCTTGGCGGACCAAATAGCGGGAAGACGCATTACGCGGGACAACTCTACGGCCGCCTCCGCCGCCGCCCAGGCCGTTTGAGGCTAGCTGAAGGTGGAACTCCTGTAGATCTGTCGCCACTTGAAGATGTCCTGGCTAGCTTGGAGGAAGGGCGCGCTGCGGAGCACACGTCTGCCAGCACCTGGGCAGAAATTACTCTTCCAATCGTTGATGACACCGGAACTGAATTCGAGCTGAACTGGCCCGACTATGGCGGGGAACAGCTTCGTACAGCATTCAATGAACGCGCTATCTCTGAATTGTGGCGGACTCGCTTGAAAGGCGCTCAGGGGTGGATTCTCATGATCCGGTTGAAAACTGAAGTCACCTACCCAGGCGCTATTGAGCGGATGGTGGAGCGCAGTCACACCAACGAGCAAGGATCGTCGCGAGCAACCAACTGGGATTCGAATGCTTATTGGACTGAACTCACCCAAATCTTGCTGCATGTAGGTGGTCTCGGTACAGTAGAACAGAAACACCTGCCCCGACTTGCAATCATGCTTTCATGTTATGACGAGGTCAATGCTGGAGAAGTGCCACCAGCAACAATCTTAGCCCGATACTTGCCACTGTTCTCGACATTCCTGCATAGCGTCTGGCCATCCGATGCTGTCAGCGTATGGGGACTTTCTTCCTTGGGACGGGAGTTAAACAGAAGAAGTCACGATGACGCTTTTATAGATAACGGGCCGGAGACCCAAGGCTGGACGGTGTTGCCGGCCGGCGGCCCAAGCAGCCAAGACCTGACGCTGCCGTTACACTGGCTACTGCAGTCCAAATGAATGCACCAATACGTCCAAGCATGCCTGTCCGAGCTACTTATGGGGAAAAGGACAACATGCACACCTTGCTCTCATGCACCAGGGATGGGCACGCCTTACCTGCAACCTTAGCCGGCTTTACCGACAAACCTCAAGGCCATTTGGGACCTGGAGACTGCTGGTGGCCCTCTGTTGGCTGCGGTCCCTTTGGTGATTGGTGGGCGATCTGGTGGTCTGTGCCTGATGATCGGGCTGCTAGAGCTGGCATGGCGCGTGCAGAGGTCGCACTTTGGCTTCTTGAAGATGTATCTGAAATCGACGACCTAGGCAAAGTAATGGAGTCCCTCAATGGAGGCGTGCCGGTACCGGCCGCATCACCAAAACTCCTCGCTGCCGTTGCTGAAGCCTTGATCCGCGACAGTGATCCCCACCTCATCGCCGACCTCCAAGTGTGGCCTAGCGTCCTAGCAGGTTTGTGGCCCAGATTGTGGCCGGCAGCGCGTCGAGAATTTTCGGCTTGGGTAACCCTGAGTCCTCCACAGATGGGGGACTCAAAGTACATTCCTTGGCTTTACGCGGTTCCTTCAGGCCGGGAAAAGCAATGGCCATCGAACGTTATCGTCAATCCGCTCGATACTCCTACCATCAGTCGCGGGGCACGATGGTTGATGGGAAATTCTGATGCTACCCTCGACGAGCTGCTTGTCGAATGTCCTTTTCCAGATGGTTCCGCAACACACTTGAATCGTATCGCGCGCGCAGCCGAACGTTTGGACCGAGTACGTAGCGCTCCAGATGCCGCGTCTGGAACAGAACTGGCACGGACTCTAGCAGCCATTGACCCAAGGCCCACCGGGGCACTGCAGCTTAAGAAGGAGGCGTTACGCGCAGTGTGCGTGAACTTAGCTTCTTCCCCACTCTCAGCAATTCGCGCCCTTGCTAATCTCGATGCAACGCACTTCCCGGCGGACGCGATGCCATCAACCGCGCTTCGAGCATGGGTGTCCGACCAGCTGCCTAATTTACCTCCCAGCGATATGGAAATCGCTCTCAACGTCTTCCTAACTGACAAAGCGCAACCTTGGTGGCTCACTGCGTTTCGCGATGGATTGCGCGAAGGGCTCAACTGCCTACACCCAGCCTGGTGTAACGTGATGCTCTTCTGCCTGTGCAACATTCCAGATTTGTCGACACTTTCCTCGAACATCGTCAATTCTTCCGAACTAGAATTCGGCGTAATAAACGCGGTTGCAAGCTCTCAGCTCACTAAAGAGGAACTTCAAGCACTACGCCGAGCTACTTACACACTCGGATGGTCACGTCTACACGCCACTACCGTGTGGCGCTTGCTTCCTTCTCTCGAAGCCATCAAGGAACAACTCCGTTTCCCCGTAAACCCTTGGGACGGTGCCGAGGTGCTTCTACAGGAAGCTCGTGATGAAGATGTGGTGCGTGGCGCTGTCGAGCTAGGGGATGCGCGATTGGTGAGCACAGCTGCACGTTTGTCGATTGCGAAGCCTACCCTTCTCCGCTCGATGGATCTAGCAGTAATTGGGTGGCGGCAAGTTTGGGTCAAGCATATCACTGAAGGAGGAAACCCTTGGCCAAGCGGAATTGCACGTGATGTTGAAGCGTCCAAATTCCTTCATGCCGTCCTCACCAATCAATACCAACGAGGTCCAATTGCGCGGTTGGCACCGGATTTTGCGGTAGCAGCGCTTGAACTTCCAGGACGGGAAAAGCTCTGGTCGCACTTGGACGCCAACGAGGCAAGCTTACTTGTGCAAGAAACTGCCAAGCTTTTGCTGAAAAAACTAGAACAAGGGGAAGAATTTCCCCAACCGGAGCTGGCCTTGTCCGATGCCGTTCTAACGCAGGCAGGACAAATCAAATTGGCGGCACAGACCCTCGTGTCGATCATTTCGTGGAATCTGGCGCTTGAAGAACGAGCCGTACGAAGCTGGATACGTCAGGTATCCCTTACAGGCGAGGTCGGCCGGCAAATTGGTAAGCTTATCCGCGACCGCCACTGGAACAACACTGCCAACGATCTCTACGTTCGATTTATTTCGGGAGAAAGAGAAGTACTTACAGCTCTCAGCGAGTGTCGGGATCAGTTATGGTGGTGGGAGAGGATACAGATTCCAGTACCTGGCTCAGCCGGTAGTGCAGCACCCACGAGGGATGATCTCGTGCGTCGCGCTGGAGAACTTGGCGGCGATTTGGCTGCGACGTCGCTCGACGACATCTGGGAACGCGCTGGCGGATCTGTAAAGGTACTACTGGCACATGGGACGCCGGCTGAAAGATGGAATCAAGCGTGCAGAAAAGCAAATGATGGCGCACTGGACGGAGGCTTACTGGCTCTAGTAAATGTTCTACTAGCCGATCTCCCTAATAACCATCAGCTTGTCGATCTCCGACGCGAGTTGCTGCGAAGCCCACGTTAAAGTAATTCTGGCCGTCCTTCATCCATACTCGCACTGGTCAATTGAATGAAGGCGGTTGCTCTTTCTGTCGTCTTGGCAGAGTCCACATATCTGGTGGAACTTGTTGAACGGCTGCTTCGGTATACCGTTTGGTGTGTGAGACGTGATAGCCCTCGTCACTGAGATACGCGTGCTTTAGCCAGCCGGCCATTTGCTCCGGCGACATTGCAACCGGAGTTTGCTTGGAACGGTATCAACCAGCACCCGGTCACCGTTACTTGATGCCCTTATTTTGATCACGATTCGGCTTAGGCAACGGCGCGTTGAGCATACTCATTGTGATGCCTTTGCGCTCAGCATTAATCGCCCAAGTTACAAACTGCTCGCTGAGCAAGTTGTTCTCCGCCTGGAGCCGCTCGGCCTTAGCTTGCAGTCGGGAGACTTGTTCCAATGCGACCCGGAGCCGCTCATCTTTTGGCTCGCTGCTAGTCCGGGGTAGAGTGCCACGAAGAATGTCCTTTTTAAAAGAGAAAGCATTTGCAATCTCAGGATAGTCGGCAAACGTGAATCGGGAGTACCGGTGGCCTGTTAGGATTTCCACCTCGTCCAGGAGGAGATCCCAAGTGAGCTTCCTCTGCCAGCCATCTAGGGCGTTGAGAACCTGCTGGAGAACTTCATGTGTCAGGTCTGGTGCGCGGCTCTTCTTCATACCACCACCTTGTGTCGCGTCTTGCGGACAAACTTTATCGAATGCGCGTTATCTTTCGTGACAAGGGGAGCGTTGGTTACGTCGAGACGAATACGGGCTCCGGACGGCACGCTCGGATCCTCCAGAATCGCAATCAGCGAGTTGACCCGTTCCAAGGTCTTGGTTTGGTGTGCGACCCAGATATCTGCCCCAAACTCCTCCTCGCTAAGCGCTTGGCGAGCCCTCCCTAGCAGGACCTCGGTCTCGTCCTTTAATTGACGCAGGTTGGCTTCTTTATGAGAGTCGCCCTTGACGCACTCTTGCTCCTCACAGTTAATACAGTCGGCGTACAACTGGCACGGTTCGCTGGCGAAGTCGTGTTGACACCAGCCGTATTTGGTCGTGTGTGCGGCGGCAATTCCGAGCCCCCTGAACTCGTTTCTCTCGATGAGGCGATGCTCATCGGATACAAGCTCTAGCTCCGATGTGAAACCGTTCTTTAATGCGTCTGAAATGGGCGCCTGCACCTCCGCAGAAGTCATGTGGTCGTAGGCCCTGTTTTGCCTCTGGTCTTTACGTCCCGAGAAAAGGGCGATTTCTGCACTACTTAAACCTCCGGTTTGGGCTAGCATGTTCAAGTAGTGGCGCAATGCGTGGCTACGCAACTCGATAGGAGACCCATCGTCCTCTGTGTAGCCAAAACGCTTAAAAATGGACTCCCGACCTTCCCGGGCCCCATAGGGGTTTGTGATGGTCTGGTAATCTACCGTGGTGAACATGCATAGGTAGGTGCTCCTGATTGAGTGCATCTCATTAACGCGCATGACGGCCATCGCATCGTGACATTTAAGATCAGGCTCACCTGGCATGAACGGAAAAGTTGCCGGCAGCATGCCAAGCACCGCCTTTTCTACGTCTGCAAATAAATATTCATTTTCGCCGCAGGGGCGCAAGTCATGCGTTTCCTTGGCCCAGTTCTTCGCCACGTCCGCTCCTGACTCATTACCCCACAGCAGCAACGCAATGTCTGAAAGTGACAGCGTTGTTCTATCCTTAAGGTGCTCGGCATCTGCATGCAAATAGATGGTCTCAGGGTTCTCGGTGTACCACCGTGCAAGGACATTGGCAGGCGTGGTGATCTGCAGAAGGTTGCCCACTGCTTCTCGAGCAACCGGGACCATAGCTGACGGCAACCACTTAGTCGTGTTTTCAAAACCTTTCGAACCTGACCATCGAAGGCCAAGCTTGCCTTTGAACTCACCATCTCCCTCTACAAGGCAATTGCGGCGTAACCGGACAACCTCGTTAATGCGTTCCGGCGCGCACATCATAAGAGCTGTGTTGCTGGACACGAGGATATCCGGTGCTTTGACTGCCGTACTAAAAATGCCAGCGATCGCCCGAAGACAAGCCCGCGATGGCAGCTTCTCCTGTCGAGCTACCAGCGCTTCTTTGGATATCCGTGTCCCAGTTTCTTGGGGCTTCTTTCTCCCATGGTGCCACGGCTGACGAAGGGTAATAAACCCCTTTGTCTGCATAAAGCTAGCGATAGTCTTAAGCTGGCCGGCGACACGATAAGCGACGGCGTCCGATACCTGCGCATAGGCTAACTCGATTGCAGTGTCCAGTACTTCTTGGTTGACAGCTGTTGGTCGCGACGCCTTATTCCATTGGCGAAGAGCCGCTTCCATGCAACGCAATGCGGTGATGAGAGGGGAATGAGACACGACAGGGCGTTTGTCGTGCAGGTAGATGACCGTCCCTTTGGCGAAATCCAGGAATGGGGCAGGCATGCTCGGCTCCGGTTCTGCCTTTGCGGATGCCTCAAGAGTACTAAACACTACCCGATTAACTTTATTCTGTCCCTTGAGATAGCCAACGGCCCACGCATTCAACTCGAATTGGGTACTAGCCGCCAGCACATCTGAGCTTTTACAGAGCTCGACAAAAGCTAAGACGTTCGACATGGGGTCCAGTTCCGCGCGTGGAACGAAATTAAGGACAGGAGTGCTCATGCAGCGTTCTCCGCCTCTGCCATGCGCTCTTGGCGCACTTGCTCACACAGAGCGATGACTTCTTCGACTGCACGGATGACCTCGTCATTGATGGAGACCATACGGGAGTCTTCCGCCGCTTGCTGGCGTTCTTTTAGGAGGCGCTCGCGCACCTCCTCATGCGGCGCGTCCAAGAACGGCTCGAATCGGAAGCAGGTGTAACAGGCGACAGGTTTATTGAACGCGCAGCCTTTGGCGCATTGGTTGCAACCGCCCAGCGTCTCGTCTGATATTCGGAAATCGATGATTCTGCTACCCGGCGTCCCCTTCTGCGTCGAGTTGGCTTCATCTTCCACCAGGCGACCTTGAAAGGCCCTTGCGAGAGGTGCGAGCAATGGCCCCATCGCCTTGTCTATGTTCTCAACGACTTTCGGAGAGGCAGAGAAGTACACATCGACGTTCTGGAGGTCGGCGTGCCCTAGGCGGTTGGCGATAACCACCTTGCTAGCACCCTCTTCGGCGAGACGTGTCCCGTACGTGTACCGGAAACGTTTGGGCGTTACAGGCAGAGGTGCGAAGTCAAGGCGAGCAGTCGGTGGCGCTACTTCCTCAACCTCCTCCTGAAATCGGCGTGACAAATGCCTCGGCTCGCAGTGGCCATAAAAAAGATCATCGGGGTTGCGAAGTTCTTTTCTTGGTCCTTGGCGCATGATAACGTCTTCACGGAAGAGCGGGGAATCATCCGTATATCCGTCCCCTTTCAGTCCGGTTATATAGTCTGAAAGAAGGTGTGCTGTCTGCGGGCTGATGTCAAATTCCAAAAAGCGACTTCGAGCATGCTCATCGCGTGTCTTGGCCTGCGGCAGCCGAAGTACCCGCGTATCCGGGTTGAAGTCAATGATTTTAAGAGAGGCGTACTGCGAAATCCGCCCACCGCACGCCAACAGCAGGCGACACAGAATGACGGACCAAAGCGGGAGGTGTCCCCGGCCGTATGCTGCGTTGACCGCAGAGTATAGGGCTGTCACCTCGACCTCACTCAAAGGACCAGTTAAGGGATTTCGAGTCGTGACCGCTTCTCCCTTCTTATTTCCAGGCTTCCTCTGCTCTGCAAGATATGTTGCGCATTCATGGCTTATTCCCGGAAGATTTAATGCCACCCACTTCTGGATGAGCCCGTTGAGGGTGCCAATCCTCCAGGCTTCGTTGTGACGAAGTTTCGATGCGAAATTTGAAAGACTCGCTGCAGTAAACTCCCCCACCGGGCAGGGGCCTGTCAGCTCAACGAAGTACCGAAAGGCTACCTCTAGATTGACAACATGCGCCGACGAGCTAGACTTGAAGAATGCGGTGAGGGCATGCTTCAGTGAGAGGACATAGCGTTCATATCCCCCTGAGTAGCGCGTGAAGTCGATGCGGGCTTTGAATGGGCCATCTGTCCACATCCAAATGTCGGCATTGGGATTTAAGCTAGCACCGTTTCTTGAAAAAATTCGGTCGGGTAGAGAGATGGCAACCGCCGTCGAGGCGCGAACTTGATTAGTCTGGGACATCTAATTTTTCTTGTAACTTCAATGATAATTCACGCCCCTTGCGGGCCGCGTACCTCCGGGTATAAGTGGCAGCCGACTTAGAGTTGTCCGCCCACCCTTGTTGTTCATTACGCGCCTTCTCCTCAACAGCTTCGCTCAACTGCATCGCCTCGGCCTGCTCCGAGAACCGGTCGTTCCATGTATGGCGCATGACGTGGCTGGACAGGTTTATCTCTAGACCAGGGCATGCACGCCGTATGTCAGCGAAGATTTTGTCGATGGTCTTGTAGGCCAGCGCTGGGCCTTCCTCGGACGCGAGAAGGTATGGGTGCTTTCGGGCAGCCTTTATCTCCCGTCGCAGAGCGACATGGGTCCACACTGCCCTCATGATTGAGGGCCGTAGCTCAATTGTTCGTTCGCGCGTCTTCGGCGTCGGCTGAATCAATCGAGTGTCCACACTCTCATCGGCCCGTCGGATGATATCCAGCTTGGGCTCGCGCTGCTTTAGATCGCGAAGCTGGATGTTCAGGAGTTCGCCGCGCCGCATTCCTGTGGCCAAAAGCAGGACCACTATCAACCAGTTCCGATCCCGGACAAAGCCTCGCTTCCACGGATTATTCGGTGATTGGGGGTGAATTATCGCAAGCAATCGGTTCTGATCCGCCTCGGACATCCCTTCGCGGTCGCCAAGCGTGGCCCGCTTGGAAACCGTGGGAACTTGAGCCCGCAAAATGTCTAAGACCTGCTTCGACTCGGCCAGAAGCTGGCTTTTCAAGTCCGGGGGAAGGCCTGGAGCAATATAGCCGGCAAGGAAGTTCAAGTAGCTGATGATGTATCGAAGCCGGGTCGCGTGGTTTGCGACCCCAACCGGTCGGCGGTCAGGCTGCGTTACCTTCCGCCGCATTCGAACGCGATGCAGGTCTATGACTTTGCTCTTGCTGGACTTCGTTGAAGTGTCCTCGCTGAGATCGTCGGCTCTATATTGCGCTATATCGACTAAACGATGTATCTCTGGGGCGGTTAAAAACTGACCGCTTTGAAGCCGCGCCAACAGATCTATCTTTGCTTCATGCAGCCACCGATAGACTAAGGCCAAAGTCGTGCATACGACATGAATTGTGTTTGCCGCCCTCCCTCGAGTTCTGAAACTCGCGAGGAACAGGGTAGCTTCATGAACAGGTAGACCGCCAACGCGACTCAACACAGAGTGGCGCTCTCCGTTCCGGAACTGGATACGTTTGGCGATGAATCGCGTCATCTACCCACCAATCTGACAAAAGCGCAATTAAGCAATTGCCTGATTAAAACATATAAATTGATGTGGGTAAAGAAAAAGACCCCTTCTCATAGGGAGAAGGGGTCCGCTAACAACAAAATTGTGTTTAGGCTCGATTAGAACGGGATGTCGTCATCCATGTCCGAGAAGTTCGGCGCCGGACGCTGCGGCTGCGGACGGGCCGCTGGCGCCGCCGGCGCCTGGCGTGGGGCCGGACGCTGCTGCGGCTCGTAGCCGCCGCCGTCGTCCATGCCCATGTCGTTGCCACCGCCCATGCCGGCGCGGCCGCCCAGCATCTGCATGTTTTCAGCGACGATGTCGGTGGCGTAGCGCTCGATGCCGTCCTTGTCCGTGTACTTGCGGGTCTGCAGGCGGCCTTCGACGTAGACCGACGAACCTTTTTTCAGGTATTGACCGACGATCTCGGCCAGGCGGCCGAAGAACGAGATGCGGTGCCATTCGGTCAGCTCTTTCTGCTCGCCGGTGTTCTTGTCCTTCGACTTGAATGAGGTGGCGACCGCGATGTTCGCGATGGCGTCGCCGCTCGGCATATAGCGAATTTCCGGATCGCGGCCGAGGTTGCCGACGATGATGACCTTGTTGACTGATGCCATGGTGGTACTCCTTCAAATGATGTGACCCTGACTCTGCACAAGACTGAACGCCAGGGAACTGGGTACTGCAACGCGATATTATGGGGCCGAAATGGCGCCTTTAAAAGACAATTTTGTTGGGCTGAGTCAGCATCGGGAGCGGCGCAAAAAGCACCGGATCGCTGTCGCCAGGTGCCTCGCCGGGCACGCACATTTATTTTCGGATTCTGAACGCTTTGACATTGAAGCTTTGCCGAAACGGCTCACATACGGCGGAACGGATATTGTCGATTTCAAGTCAGCTTGCCCGAACGACAAGGGACGCTGGCGACGCTGCACCATCAGAGTACTGGATGAATGTACAGCCGCAACAAAAACGCGTTAAACTAGCAGATTCCCCTCGATTGGCCCGCCCACCGCGACAGTCACGTGCGCGGCCCGCATAAAATTATTGAAAGCCTGCCAACCTCAATGGAAGAAATTCGTATTCGCGGCGCCCGCACGCACAATCTGAAGAACATCAATCTCAATCTACCGCGCAACAAGCTGATCGTGATCACCGGCTTGTCGGGCTCGGGTAAATCCTCGCTCGCCTTCGACACCCTGTACGCCGAGGGCCAGCGCCGCTATGTCGAATCGCTGTCGGCCTATGCGCGCCAATTCCTGCAGCTGATGGAAAAGCCGGACGTCGACCTGATCGAAGGCTTGTCGCCGGCCATTTCCATCGAGCAGAAGGCGACCTCGCACAATCCGCGCTCGACCGTCGGCACCGTTACCGAGATCCACGATTACCTGCGCCTGCTGTACGCGCGCGTCGGCACGCCCTACTGTCCCGACCACCCGCACGAGCCGCTCGCGGCGCAGACCGTCTCGCAGATGGTCGACACCGTGCTGGCCATGCCCGAAGGCACGAAATTGATGATCCTGGCGCCGGTCGTGGCCGGCCGCAAGGGCGAGCACAGCGATTTGTTCGCGGGCATGCAGGCCCAGGGTTTCATTCGTTTCCGCATCCAGAGCGGGGTCAATCCGGCCAAGATCTACGAGATCGACGAACTGCCGAAACTCAAAAAAACGGAAAAGCACACGATCGACGTCGTCATCGACCGCGTCAAGGTCAATCCGGACATCAAGCAGCGCGTGGCCGAAAGTTTCGAAACGGCCCTGCGCCTGGCCGATGGGCGCGCCGTCGCCTTCGAGATGGATTCCGAGCAGGCCACCGTGTTCTCGAACAAGTTCGCCTGCAACGTCTGCGGTTACTCGCTGCAGGAACTCGAGCCGCGCCTGTTCTCGTTCAACAATCCGATGGGCGCCTGCTCGCAGTGCGACGGCCTCGGCCACATCGAGTTCTTCGACCCGAAACGCATCGTCGCCTTTCCGAACTTGTCGCTGGCGTCCGGCGCCGTGAAAGGCTGGGACCGACGCAACCAGTTCTATTTCCAGATGCTGTCGAACCTGGCGACCCATTACGCGTTCGACCTGGATAAACCCTTCGAGCAATTGCCGAAGAGCGCGCAGGATGCCGTGCTGTTCGGTTCCGGCAAGAATGCGATCCCGTTCACCTATGTGAACGAGCGCGGCCGTACCGTGATTCGCGAACACACCTTCGAGGGCGTGGTGAACAACCTGCAGCGCCGTTACCGCGAGACCGATTCGATGGCGGTCAAGGAAGAGCTGTCCAAGTTCATCAACGAAAAGAAGTGCCCATCCTGCGACGGCGCGCGCCTGCGTACCGAAGCGCGTTTCGTGAAGATCGGCCAGGGCGCCCAGCAGCGCGCCATCTACGAGGTGTCCGACAAACCCTTGCGTGACACGCTGGAATTCTTCGAGACCCTGGTCTTGACCGGCGCCAAGAAGGAGATCGCCGAACGCGTGATCAAGGAAATCATCGCGCGCCTGAAATTTTTGAACAATGTCGGCCTCGATTACCTGTCGCTCGACCGCAGCGCCGATACCCTGTCGGGCGGCGAGGCGCAGCGCATCCGCCTGGCCTCGCAGATCGGCTCCGGCCTGACGGGCGTGATGTACGTGCTCGACGAACCCTCGATCGGCCTGCACCAGCGCGACAACGACCGCCTGATCGGCACCCTGAAGCACTTGCGCGACATCGGCAACAGCGTGCTCGTGGTCGAGCACGACGAGGATGCGATCCGTACCGCCGACTACATCGTCGACATGGGTCCGGGCGCGGGCGTGCACGGCGGCCAGATCATCGCCGAGGGCACGCTCGAACAGATCATGGCCAACGAGCACTCGATCACGGCCCAGTATCTCGACGGCCGGCGCAAGATCGTGGTGCCGAAGAAGCGCACGCAAGCCAATCCCGAGCGCCAGCTGGTGATCACGAATGCCACCGGCAACAATCTGCGGGGCGAGACCCTGACGCTGCCGGTCGGCCTGATGACCTGCATTACCGGTGTCTCGGGTTCGGGTAAATCGACGCTGATCAACGACACGCTGTATCCGGCCCTGTCGCGCCACCTGTATGGCTCGCAGACGGAACCGGCGCCGCACGATGCGATCTTCGGGCTGGAGCATTTCGACAAGGTCATTTCGGTCGACCAGGCGCCGATCGGCCGTACGCCGCGCTCGAACCCGGCGACCTACACCGGCCTGTTTACGCCGATCCGCGACCTGTTCGCAACGGTGCCGACGGCCAAGGAACGCGGCTATTCGGCGGGCCGCTTCTCGTTCAACGTCAAGGGCGGCCGCTGCGAAGCCTGCCAGGGCGATGGCGTGATCAAGGTCGAGATGCACTTCCTGCCGGACGTCTACGTGCCCTGCGACGTCTGCCACGGCAAGCGCTACAACCGCGAAACGCTCGAAGTGCACTACAAGGGCAAGAGCATTACCGAAGTGCTGGAGATGACGGTCGAAGACGCGCATGCCTTCTTCAAGCCGGTGCCGGTCATCGCCCGCAAGCTGCAGACCCTGCTCGACGTCGGCCTCGGCTACATCAAGCTGGGCCAGAGCGCGACGACGCTGTCGGGCGGCGAGGCCCAGCGCGTCAAGCTGTCGCTGGAACTGTCCAAGCGCGACACGGGCCGCACCCTGTACATCCTGGACGAGCCGACCACCGGCCTGCATTTTGCCGACATCGACTTGCTGCTGAAGGTGATTCACCGCCTGCGCGACCAGGGCAATACCCTGGCCATCATCGAGCACAATCTGGACGTCATCAAGACGGCGGACTGGATCGTCGACCTGGGGCCGGAAGGCGGCGCCGGCGGCGGCAAGATCGTCGCCAGCGGGTCGCCGGAAGAGGTGGCGGACAACCCGGCCAGCGTGACGGGCAAGTACCTGAAGCCTTTACTGGTGCAGTAGGCAAGCGGGTCCCGGTCGCCGCTCATTCCGCATCGGGCAGATCGTACCGGGCCAGGGCGCCGGCCGCGGCACGCCTTGGCATAAAATCGCACTCGTCCAAATGAAAAAAGGGACAGGCGCCGCCTATCCCTTTTCCGCTTATGCGCCTGCTTGCCGCAAGCGCCTTCCACCAAGCTTATTCAGCCAGGCGGCGCTCCAGTTGCTGCTTGGTCGTCGCCAGTTCCTGGGGCAGGCGATAGGACAGCTTTTCGAACAGTTCGGTGTGCAGTTTCAATTCTTCGCGCCAGGCGTCCTTGTCGATCGAGGTGATCTGCTCGAACTGCACTTCGGTGAACTCAATGCCTTCCCAGTTCAAGTCGGTGTAGCCGGGCGAGGTGCCGAACAGGTGCTCGCTGCCGCCGGCCTGGCCTTCGGTGCGTTCGAGGATCCACTTCAGCACGCGCATGTTGTCGCCGTAACCCGGCCACACGAAATTGCCCGACTCGTCGGTGCGGAACCAGTTGACGCAGAAGATCTTCGGCAGCGCGGCCGCGTTCTTCGCCTCGACCTTCTTGCCCAGGTCGAGCCAGTGCTGGAAGTAGTCGCTCATGTTGTAGCCGATGAAAGGCAGCATCGCGAACGGATCGCGGCGCACGACGCCCATCTGGCCGGCGGCGGCGGCGGTCGTTTCCGAGCCCATGGTCGCGGCCATGTAGACGCCTTCGACCCAGTTATTCGCTTCGGTCACCAGCGGCACGGTGGTCGAACGGCGGCCGCCGAAGATGAAGGCCGAGATCGGCACGCCGGCCGGATCGTCCCAGCTTGGATCGATCACCGGGTTCTGGGTGGCGGCCACCGTGAAGCGCGCGTTCGGATGGGCCGCCTTGGTGCCCGATGCCGGGGTCCAGTCCTTGCCTTGCCAGTCGATCAGGTGGCTCGGCGCTTCTTTCGTCATGCCTTCCCACCAGACGTCGCCGTCGTCGGTCAGCGCGACGTTGGTGAAGATGACGTTTTCACGCAGCGAGGACATGCAGTTCGAGTTGGTCTTGTCGTTCGTGCCCGGTGCGACGCCGAAATAACCGGCTTCCGGATTGATGGCGTACAGCCGGCCGTCGGCGCCCGGCTTGATCCAGGCGATGTCGTCGCCGATGGTCGTCACTTTCCAGCCGTCGAAGGAATTGGGCGGGATCAGCATGGCGAAGTTGGTCTTGCCGCAAGCCGAAGGGAAAGCGGCGGCGACGTATTTCTTGTCGCCCTGCGGCGACTCGACGCCCAGGATCAGCATGTGTTCGGCCAGCCAGCCGGTGCCGCCGGCTTGCGCTTCCTGGTAGCCCATGTTCGAGGCGATGCGCAGCGCGAAGCATTTTTTACCGAGCAGCGCATTGCCGCCATAGCCGGAACCGAAGGACCAGATCTCGCGGGTTTCCGGATAATGGACGATGTACTTGGTGCTGTTGCATGGCCAGGCCACGTCCGGCTGGCCGGCCGCCAGCGGCATGCCAACGCTGTGCACGCACGGGACATAGTCGCCGTCGGTGCCGAGCACGTCGTAGACGGCCTTGCCCATGCGCGTCATGATGCGCATGTTGACGGCGACATAGGGCGAATCGGACAGTTCGACGCCGATGTGGGCGATCGGCGAACCGAGCGGGCCCATCGAGAACGGCACCACGTACATCGTGCGGCCGGCCATGCAGCCGTCGAACAGGCCGTTCAGGGTCGTGCGCATCTCGGCCGGGTCGGTCCAGTTATTCGTCGGGCCGGCCTGCTCTTTCGTGGCCGAGCAGATATAGGTGCGGTCTTCCACGCGCGCCACGTCCGACGGATCGGACTGGGCCAGGTAGGAATTCGGGCGCAATGCCGGATTAAGGCGCTTCATCGTGCCGGCTTCGACCATCTGCGCGCACAGGCGGTCGTACTCTTCTTCAGAGCCGTCGCACCAGTAGATGGCGTCCGGCTTGGTCAGGGCGGCGATGTCCGCCACCCAAGCGATGAGCTTCTGGTGCTTGATGTGGGCGGGAACGTTCAGGGCGGCGACACCGCTCATCACGGGCTGGTTCATGGTACCTCCAACAATTAAGAATTCTGGGTGGTCCCGGCACGGCGGAGCGTCGTCGGTGCCCGGGACTGCACGGTGGAATCCCTGAGCGCGGCGGTACGGCGGTCGTGTCGACGGCCTCGAAGGCAAGGCGATGGAACGGGGTCAAGCCAGGTCTGTTATACACTTCCGTGCTGTCAAACCCTCAATTAATCGGCCGATTGTACACCTGCCAAACGCGTTTCAAGCGCCACGAATCGAAAAATGTAGGAAATATAGTTGACTAATGTAGTGGGCTACTTCGATTCCCGGAGAAAGCGTTATTCCTTTACGTGCTCATCCACAACTTCGCTCAATTCCGATGAAAATTGCCATTCTCGACGATTATCAGAACGCCGTACCGGCGCTCGACTGTTACAACATATTGGACGGCCACGCGGTCAAAGTGTTCAACAATTCTGCGCGCGGCCTGGGCCAGCTTGCCATCCGGCTCGCGCCCTTCGATGCGCTGGTGCTGATCCGGGAACGGACCAGCCTGCCCGCTGCCCTGCTGGCCAGGCTGCCGAACCTGAAGCTAATCGTGCAAACCGGCAGGGTCGGCGCGCACGTCGACGTTGCCGCCGCCACCGCTCGCGGGATCGCCGTTGCCGAGGGCGGCGGCTCGCCGGTGGCGCCGGCCGAACTGACCTGGGCCCTGATCATGGCGGCCAGCCGCAAGATCGTGCCATATGCAAACAACCTGAAAGACGGCGTATGGCAGAGCGCCTCCGTCAATCCCGCGCTCAACGGCATCGGCCGCGTGCTGCGCGGGCGCACGCTGGCGATCTGGGGCTATGGCAAGGTCGGCAAGCTGGTGGCCGGCTATGGGCAGGCGTTCGGGATGCGGGTGCTGGTCTGGGGCAGCCAGGCCGGCCGGCAAGCGGCGCTGGCCGACGGGATCGAAGTGGCGCCCTCGCGCGAGGCGTTCTTCGAAGAAGCCGATGTATTGACCCTGCACTTGCGGCTGGCCGATGCCACGCGCGGCATCGTCACCGGCGCGGACCTGGCGCGCATGCAAGCGGACGCCTTGTTCGTCAATACGAGCCGGGCCGAACTGGTGGCGGAAGGTGCCCTGGTGGCGGCGCTGCATCGCGGGCGGCCGGGGATGGCGGCGCTCGACGTGTTTACCGAAGAGCCGCTGGGGCCGGATGCGCCGCTGCTGCGGATTCCGACGGTGCTGGCGACGCCGCACCTGGGGTATGTCGAGCGCGACAGTTATGAATCGTATTTCAGGGCGGCGTTCGAGAACGTCGCGCAATTTGCGGCCGGCACGCCGACGAATATCGTCAATCCCGAGGTGTTGTAGGCTGCGCCGGCAGCGTGGTGGCGCTCAGCGCAGTTCTGGCTCGCCCGCCAGGTTGAATTTGCGCGCCGGCATTGCGTGCGGGCGCGTCCACAAGCCGGCCCAGCCCGGCGGCCAGCCGATCTCGGGTCCGGCATAGGCCGGCAAGCCGGCGCGCACCGCCACCACCGGTACCGGCGGCGCCTCGACCAGGCCGCCGCCAGGGGTTCGCTCGAGGTTCAGGCTGTACATATAGCCCGGCAACAGCGCATCGCAGGTGGCGGCAAACCAGGCCGTGTGGTCCTCGTCGCGGCCGAGTGCCTGGGCCAGGCCTTGCGGGTCGAACCTGGCCAAGGCGTGGATCAGCTCTTCGGTGGTGGCGCCGGGCGTGTCGCCCCAGCCCAGCACCGGATTGTTGTTGTACTCGGCGCCCGAGCCGTACCAGCCTTCGCGCCAGGAACGCTGCATCCAGTTGCGCTGGCCGGTAAACAGATGCCAGCGCCAGTGCAGGCCGGAAGGCTTGGGCCAGGAGTACAGGTAGAGCTTCTGGTAGCCGGCCTGGTGCAGCGCGCGCACGACCGCCATCAGGCGCGCATGCGGCATGCGGTCGGGCGGCGCGCGCCGGAAGAGAATGGGTTCGCCGTCGGCGTGCTGGACTTCGTCGCTCGACAGGTTCAGGTCGAGCGTGCGTGCTTCGTTACCGAAGCGCGCCGAAATCCAGCCCGTCAGCAGGTTGACATGGGTGATCACGCCATACCCGCGGTGACGGTGGAAAATAACGGTTCCTGGAGCAACGGCTTTCATATAATTCTGCTGGGCTTGCCATGAAAAAAAAGGATGCCTACTCATCCGATCCCGGCGATTCTAGCGCAGTCACGGCGCGATACGCACGGGTTTGGCGCTATGATGTCCCACCTTTTTTTTCTGCGTGTATAAACCGATATGACTTTGCGACTCATCGCCACCGGCGGCACCTTCGACAAACATTACAACGAATTGACGGGCGTGCTCGGCTTTTCCGACAGCCACTTGCCGGCCGTGATCAGCCGGGCCCGTCTGACCGTTCCCGTCGCACTGCAAACCCTGCCCCTGCTCGATTCGCTCGACATGCAGGATGCCGACCGCCAGCGCGTGCTGGAAGCTTGCCAGGCAGCCGACGAACAGGCGCTCGTCATCGTCCACGGCACCGACACCATGCCGCAAACGGCCGCCGTGCTCGGCGCCGCCAGGCTCGGCAAGACCATCGTGCTGACCGGCGCCATGATTCCCTACGAAATTGCCAATTCGGACGCCCTGTTCAACCTCGGCTTTGCCTGCGGGGTCGCGCAAACGCTGCCGGCCGGCGTGTATGTCGGCATGAACGGACAAGTGTTTGCCTGGGACAATGTGACCAAGAACCGCGCCGCCGGCGTGTTCCAGCCGCTGTAGACCGATGCGAAAACGGACCCGTATGCGGGTCCGTTTTCGTCGCAAGCCGATCCGGCGGCGCGCGATTTACGCCTTCGCTTCCCCACCCAGCGCGTCGACCACGTCGGCCAGCATCTTGGCCAGTTCGCCGGTCATCAGCATGATGTCGTTATCGAAACGCTCGTCGTCGCTGTTGGTGACGCTCTCGCCTTCCTTGATGACGTCGAGCGGCTTGACGCCCTTGATCGCCAGCGATTCGGTCAGGACGAACGACACGCGGCTGTTCCAGGTCATGGCCAGGCGCGTGCATTGCTTGCCGGCGGCGATGTGGCGGCGGATATCGTCCGGATCGAGCGAGTGCTTCACGTAACGCACGGCAGCGCGGCTTTCGCCGGTCGCGCGCAGTTCCGTGTCCTGGTCGATCGTGAAGTTGTATGGCGCTTCATCGGCTTCCAGCCAGCCGGTCATCACGGCCACCGGCGAACGCTGCACGCGCAGCGATTCGAGCGGCATGCGGTCGACGCCCTTGAGCAGCAGCTTGACGACTTCGTCGGCCTTGGCCGGGCTGGCGGCGTCGACCACCAGCCAGCCGTTGACCGGGTCGATCCAGGTCCAGGTATTGCTGCGGATCGTGAATGCGCGCGGCAGCAGTTCCTCGGCCACGCGCTCCTTCAGTTCTTTCATCGCCTTCTTACCTGGAGGGAAACCTTGCTGCTCCTCCATCTCGGCAGCCTTGGCCTTGGCGACCTGGTTGATCACCGAGCTTGGCAGCAGCTTCTTTTCGGTGCCCAGCATCATCAGCATCTGCTTGTTGACGACGTGCACCAGAGCGCCGTTCGGACGCGGCGCATCCCAGCCCTGGCGCAGCAGTTCGTTGCTGTTCGCCGGCGTGAAGGCCTGGGGCGCGAGCGCCGCTTCCATCTGTTCGGGCGTGAAGGCCCACGGTGCGGGCAGGCGGTAAATCTGAAGATTCTTGAACCACATAGTTGCTTTCTGTTGTTTCAGTATTTCAGGGGAACGACATTCTACACGCTGAGCGCCGCCTATTTTCGGGTGGCAACAGCGCCTTTTTTAATGTGTTGCATGTTCGTCAAACAGGTTGAGCTGTTCGACGTGTTCGGTCTCGCCCAGGCGCACGCCCACGCCCAGCAGGCGCACGGGGCGGCTGGCGCGCAGCCAGCCGGTTTCCATCAGCCGGGCAAAGGTCGGCAGGTGTGGCGCATGGCCCACGCACTCGACGGTGGTCTGCTGGAAGTTCGAGAATTTAATCTTGACGAACAGCTTGTTGATGCATTTTTCGGCGCCGGCCCGCCCGATACGGCCCAGCAGGTGCTGGTAGAGCTCGGGCAGCAGCGCCAGGCAGGCGGGCAAGTCCGGCACGTCGTTCGTGTAGGTCTCTTCGGTACTGACCGACTTGCGCTCGCGCTCGGCGCGCACTTCGCGGTTGTCGATGCCGCGGCATAAGTCGTGCAGGCGCGCGCCGAAACTGCCGAAGTGGTGCTGCAATTGCTGCATCGTCCAGCCGCGCAAATCCAGGCAGGTTTGCGCGCCCAGCTGATTGAGCTTGGCCGCCGTGACCTTGCCGACGCCGTGCAGCTTCTTGACCGGCAACGCCGACACGAAGGCATCGACTTCTTCCGGACGCACGAGAAACAGGCCGTCGGGCTTGTTCCAGTCGCTGGCGATCTTGGCCACGAACTTGTTGGGTGCGACGCCGGCCGAGGCGGTGATGCCGACGGTCTCGAAGATGCGGCGGCGGATTTCCTGCGCGATCAGGGTGGCGCTGCCCTTGCAGTGCGCGGAAGTGGACACGTCCAGATAAGCTTCGTCGAGCGAAAGCGGTTCCACGAGGTCGGTGTAGTCGGCATAGATCTCCATGATCTGGCGCGAGGCGATGCGGTATTTTTCCATCGCCGGCGGGATGACCAGCAGTTCCGGACAGCGTTTCATCGCTTGCGCGGTGGCCATCGCCGAATGGATGCCGTAGCGGCGCGCCTCGTAGTTGCAGGTCGCCACCACGCCGCGCTGGTCGGGACGGCCGCCGACGGCGAGCGGACGCCCGCGCAGCGACGGGTCGTCGCGCATCTCGACCGACGCGTAGAAGCAGTCGCAATCGCAATGGATGATTTTACGTGCGGGGGGGTTCACTCTGGCGGCGGCCGGGGCCGACTACTGTCATTTCGTACAGTATCTCGTCAATTGGGGTTTGGTGCAAGGGCAAAAAAAAGACGCGCGGCAAGCCGCGCGTCCGATCGAGCCGACGACGGAAGCGTCGATTACCAGGTCAGTTTCAGCGTGTACTTGCCGTTGGTCGAACCGGTGCCGCCGCTGTAGTACTTGACGCGCACGTAGCGTGCGGCGGTGGAGGTGGTCGTGTTCGTCACGGTCGCGGTGTCGGTGACGCCGGCGCCGCCTTCGGCCGCGGCCAGCAGTGTACCTGCGCTGTTGTAGATGTACACGTCGTAGTCCGAGGTCGACAGGCCAGGCGTCATCGATGCCGACAGCGTCTTACCGGCCGGCAGTTGTACGACGAAATAGTCCGAGTCGGTTGAGGCGCTCATGGTGCCGTTGACGGTGGTGCCGGTGGTGCTGATCGCGTTCGCGGTCGAGATCGTGTTGTTCGACTCGGTTTCCGAGATCGTCGGACCGGCCGGCGCCGTGGTGGCCGCGGCCGCGGCCGCCGTCGCGTCGACGATACCGGTGCCGCAGCTCGTGCACGTGCCCGGGAAGGCGCGTGCCGTGCTCTTGAGCTTCGATTCGATCTCGTCCGGGGTCAATGCGCTGTTACGGGCCAACATCAGCGCGGCCACGCCGGCCACGTGCGGGGTCGCCATCGAGGTGCCCTGGTAGCCGGCATAGTTGTCCGCGGCCGGTGCCTGGGTACCGGCATTCAGGGTCGACAGGATGTAGCCGTTGGCATCGCCGCCGGGAGCGGCGACGTCGACCACGGCGCCGTAGTTCGAGTACGGTGCGCGGGCGCCATTGCGGTTGGTGGCGGCGACCGTCACGACGCCGGCGCAGTTGGCCGGATTCGAATTGCTGGCGTTGACGTTCTCGTTACCGGCCGCGACGATGACGACGGTGCCGCGCGAGCGTGCGCTGTTGATCGCGTTCTGGGTCGTGGTGCCGCAGGCGCCGCCGCCGCCGAGCGACATGTTGATCACTTGTGCACGAGCAGCGATGTTCGGAACGCCGGCAACGGCGCCGCCCGACGACCAGATGATCGCGTCGGCGATGTCGGAGGTATAGCCGCCGCACTTGCCGAGCACGCGCACCGGCACGATCTTGGCGCCGTAGGCAACGCCGGACACGCCCACGCCGTTGTTGGTGGCCGCGGCCACGGTGCCTGCCACGTGGGTGCCGTGCCAGCTCGAATTCGACGCCGGGTCGCCGGCGGCGCACTCGTTGGCGGCGGTCCAGTCACCCGGGTCGGAAGCGTCGCTGTCGCGGCCGCCGCCGTCGTTGGCGATGGCAGCGTCGGAAATGAAGTCGTAGCCGGCCAGGATCTGGCCGGAGAGGTCGGCATGGGCACGGATACCGGTATCGATGACGGCAACGCGCACGCCGACGCCGGTCGTCGTGTCCCAGGCAGCCGGCAGGCGCAGGCCGCCGGTGGCTTCGAAGTAATGCCATTGCTGGGCGTACATCGGGTCGGTCGGCGTGGCCTTCTTGGTCATGATACGGTCGGGCTCAGCGTATTCGATCGAGGCGTCGCGCGCCATCATCTCCCTGGCCAGCGCTTCGACATCCTTGACCGAGGCCTTGCGGTCGATCTTGAACACGTGCGCGCCGGTGGCGGTCGTGCGCAGCGCCTGCAGGCGCAGGCCGAACTCCTGGCCGGCACGGTCGGCGATCGCCTGGCGTGCGGCGGTCATCGCGGTGGCCACGCGTGCCTTGGCGGCGCCGACGCTGGCGTCCTTGTACTTGACGATCAGGCGGTCGGTATTGAGGATGAACTGCGAGGTCGCCGTCGCCTGTGCATCGGGAGCGATCCCGGCGGCATTGGCGCCCGCGAGCGAGCCGGTGGCGATGGAGACTGCGACTGCAACTTTCAACAAGCACGGGTGAATCGAATGCGTCGACTTCATGTTGAGCCCTTCGTGTGTAGTTTTTCCGTCAAGGCAGGTAGTGCCCTGGTTTATGGTTTTCGGCGATAACCGAAATGCCCTCGAACTGGCGGCTGAGAAAATGTACTGCGGAGTAATCATGCATGTCGGGAATTTCCTGCTGATTGATGCAATTTCGCAACGGTTTGAACGGTTGACTTAACAAAAACATCGTTTATTTGCACATGTTGACTGTGCGCCAAATAACATATGGCCCATTTTCATTATCATCGTCGCAACAATCCTTACTGTGCAATAAGACAAGACAACTTATTGTCAAATAGATATGCAAATAGCGTTCCTTGGCCTAGTGCGCCGGTCCCTGCCCGTCTTTTTTGTATCGATCTGTAATCCGTCAGCCTCGTGTAATCATTGGCAGGACGACTAACTCGGCTGGAAATAAGTCTGAATATGCGCGGGCAGAACCGCGGGCGGTGCAAGGTGGCGGGTGTCCCTTCCATTTTTTTAGAAAAACCCTTGCACATCCTTGGAGCCATACGCTATGATTCGGGCCTCTTCAGACGCGGTGACAAGCGTCGGATGAAACTGGAAACGGCAGGCCGGGCGCTTAGCTCAGTTGGTAGAGCGGATCCCTTACAAGGATTAGGTCGGGAGTTCGAGCCTCTCAGCGCCCACCAGATTCAGTTTGCAATGAAGAACCGATCAGTAAAAACGGAGCGGTAGTTCAGTTGGTTAGAATACCGGCCTGTCACGCCGGGGGTCGCGGGTTCGAGCCCCGTCCGCTCCGCCAGCATCAATGAAAAAGGGCCGACTTGTCGGTCCTTTTTCGTTTCCGCTGTTCTTTTCATCCTCCGCCAGGCCTCTGCACGTCCCCGGTGCGCAGAGGCCAAGTAAACCGTGTAAGCTTACAGGCCGCTCATTCCCGGCGCTTCCCGGCATCCCCCCATGCAGCAAGACATTACGACCGATCCCATCATCGACACCAATGCCCTCGGTCTGCAACTGTTCGAGAGCAGCCCCGATTGCGTGAAATTGCTCAGCAACGAGGGCCAGGTGCTGGCGATGAACAAGAACGGCCTGTGCGCCATGGAAATCGACGATTTCAGTTCCTTCGCCGGCTCCATGTGGCGTAGCTTGTGGCCGCAGGAAAGCCAGGACAAGATCGACGCCGCCATCGCTATGGCGCGCGCCGGCGGCACCGCGCAGGTGAAAGCGTTCTGCCCGACCGCCAAGGGTTCGCCGCGCTGGTGGGAAGTGGTCGTCTCCGCCGTCCATGGCGACGATGGCCGCCTGTCAAACCTGCTGGCGGTCTCGCGCGACGTCACCGCCGCGCACGAGGCCGGCCTGCAGCGCGAACGCCTGCTGCGCGAAGTACAGGCCGCCAACGCGCGCATGACCGACATCTTCCACCAGGCGCCGGCCTTCATGTCCGTGTTCAAGGGGCCGGAGCACGTCTATGAAATGGTCAACGAGCGCTACCTGCAACTGGTCGGCAAGCGCGACCTGATAGGCCAGCCGATCCGCCAGGCCCTGCCGGAAATCGACGGCCAGGGGTTCTTCGAACTGCTCGACCAGGTCTACCGCAGCGGCCGGCAATTCGTCGGCACCGACATGCCGGTCATGCTCCAGCGCCATCCCGGCGCGGCACTGGAACGGCGTTTCGTCGACATGGTCTTCACCGCCCTGCGCGACGCCGACGGCGAGATCACCGGCTTGCTGGTGCACGGCGTCGACCAGACCGACCGCAAGCTGGCCGAGCAGCGCTTGTTCGACAGCCGCGAACGCTTCGCGAAAATCGTCGCCCAGGCCGCCACCGGCGTGGTCGAGTTGGACACGCAGGGGCGGATCACCCTGGTCAACCAGAAGTATTGCGACATGCTCGGCTACACCGAGTCCGAGCTGACCGGCGCAAGCGTGGCCGACGTGACGGCGCCCGATTCGCTCGAGCCGACCCTCGACCGCATCGCCGCCCTGAAGGCCGGCGGTCCCGGCTTCGTGATCGACAAGCATTACCTGCGCAAGGACGGCTCGACGATGTCGGCCACCAGCAGCGTCAACGCCCTGCGCGGGCCCGATGGCGAATTCCAGGGCCTGGTGGCGATCGTGCTCGACACGACCGAGACCGAGGAAGCCGCGGCCAAGCTGCGCGCCAGCGAGGAACGCTACCGCACCCTGTTCGAATCGATGGACCAGGGTTTCGCCATCCTCGAGATGATGTTCGACGAGGAGGGCGCGCCGTTCGACTACCGCTTCCTGGAAATGAATGCGATGTTCGAGCGCCACACGGGCCTGGCCGACGCCACCGGCAAGACGGCGCGCGAACTGTTACCGGATCTCGACCGCTTCTGGTTCGATACCTATGGCAAGGTCGCGCTTACCGGCGAAGCGGTGCGCTTCGAAAACGAAGTAACCGCCCTCGGTCGCTGGTTCGACGTCTACGCCACCCGTCTCGGCGGCGCCGACAGCCGCAAGGTGGCCTTGCTGTTTACCGACATCACGGCACGCCGCCAGTCGCAGGAACAGCTGCGCCAGCTGGCGGCGGACCTGTCCGATGCCGACCGCCGCAAGACCGAGTTCCTGGCGACGCTCGCGCACGAACTGCGCAATCCGTTGGCGCCGATCCGCAGCGGCCTTGGCGTCATGCGCCTGGCGGGCGACAATCCGGCGGCTGTTGTGAAGGTGCGCGAGATGATGGAGCGGCAAGTGGGCCACATGGTGCACCTGATCGACGACCTGCTCGACATCGCCCGTATCAGCGGCGGCAAGCTCGAACTCAAGCGCAAGCGCGCCGACCTCAAACGCGTGCTCGCCAGCGCCGTCGAAACCAGCCAGCCCCTGATCGAGGCCGCGCGCCACCAGCTGCAGGTGACGCTGCCGGACGCGCCCCTGACGATCGACGCCGACGTCACCCGCATCGCCCAGGTAGTGGCCAACCTGCTCAACAACGCCGCGAAATACACGCCGGCCGGCGGGCGCATCGACTTGTCGGTGCGCCAGGACGGCGCCATGGCGGTGATCGCGGTGCGCGACAGCGGCGTCGGCATTCCCGCCGATTCCATCAACAGCGTGTTCGACATGTTCAAGCAGGTCGAGCGCCACATGGAACGCGCACAGGGCGGTCTCGGCATCGGGCTGTCCCTGGTGCGGCGCCTGGTCGAGATGCATGGCGGCTCGGTCGGCGCGGCCAGCGCCGGCGTTGGCCAGGGCAGTACCTTCGAGGTGCGCCTGCCGCTGGCAAGCGGCGCCGTCGCCGCCGCGCCGCCGCGCCCGCATGACGCTCACGTCCCGTCGGGCCGGACCGAAGGCATCCGCATCCTGGTCGTGGACGACAACGTCGACGCGGCCCTGACGCTGTCGATGATCCTCGAAGCGGGCGGGCACGTGACGCGCGTGGTCCACGACGGCATCGCGGCCCTGGCCGCGGCGCCGGAATTCCTGCCGCAGCTTGCCTTCCTCGATATCGGCATGCCCGGCCTGAACGGCTACGAAACAGCCAGCGCCATGCGCCGCACGCCGGGACTGGAAAACGTGACGCTGGTCGCCCTGACCGGCTGGGGCACCGAAAGCGACCGCCTGCGCTCGGCCAAGGCCGGGTTCGACCACCACCTGACGAAACCGGCGCAGATGCAGGCCTTGCAGGATCTGCTGAGCCGGTTGCAGCGCACCGACTGAACCGGCGCTGCGCTTGCCCGAAACGGCAAGCGCCACGCCCGTGCAAGGCGACGGAGAAAAGCCGGTCCGCGCATCGAGCGGGGACCGGCTTGTTGCAAAACTTGATGGGGGCGCTTCGATGGATGCGTCTATTTACGCGGCCCCTTCGGTTTGGCCTTGATGGTCGCCAGGATCGACGGCCGCGCCCGTTCGGGTGAGGCCGCCGCGGCGCGTGCCCCCGCCGCCGGTGCCCGCTGCGGCTGGCGTTTGACGGCGGCGATGGATGGCGGCTGGGGCGCCGGCATGCCGCCCTGGCGCTTGCGGTCGCCGGCCAGGGCCGTCCCATTGTCCTCGGACGGGTGCCAGGCCGGCACCAGGTGGCGCTCGCCATTGCCGATCAGGTCGCCGCGGCCCATCTTGACCAGGGCCTCGCGCAGGATCGGCCAGTTCTCCAGGTGGTGGTAGCGCAGGAAGGCTTTATGGGCCTTCCTCATCTTGCCGCTGCGCGCCGTTTCGACGACTTCCGATTCCTCGGTCACCTTTTTCAGCGGATTCTTGCGCGTATGGTACATCGTCGTCGCCATCGCCATCGGGGTCGGCGTGAAGGTCTGGACCTGGTCCAGCTTGAAATTGTTTTTCTTTAGCCAGAGGGCCAGGTTCAGCATGTCCTCGTCGGTCGAGCCGGGGTGGGCCGCGATGAAGTACGGAATCAGGTACTGCTTCTTGCCCGCTTCCAGCGAGTATTTGTCGAACAGGCGCTTGAACTCGTCATAGGCGCCGATGCCCGGCTTCATCATCTTCGACAGCGTCCCCTCTTCCGTGTGTTCCGGCGCAATTTTCAACAGGCCGCCGACGTGGTGCGTGACCAGTTCCTTCACGTATTCGGGAGAGCGCACGGCCAGGTCGTAGCGCAGGCCGGAACCGATCAGGATTTTCTTTACACCGGGAATCGCGCGTGCCTTGCGGTACAGCTGGATCAGCTTGCTGTGGTCGGTACCGAGGTTGCTGCAAATGGTGGGATAGACGCAAGACAGGCGGCGGCAGGATTCCTCGATCGCCTTGTCCTTGCAGGCCAGGCGGTACATGTTCGCGGTTGGGCCGCCGAGGTCGGTGATCGTCCCGGCGAAATTCTTCGTCGTGTCGCGGATCAGCTCGATCTCGCGCAGGATCGACGGTTCCGAGCGGCTCTGGATGATGCGCCCTTCGTGCTCGGTGATCGAGCAGAAGGTGCAGCCGCCGAAGCAGCCGCGCATGATGTTGACCGAATAACGGATCATTTCCCAGGCCGGGATATGGGCCTTGCCGTAGCTCGGGTGCGGATTGCGCGCATACGGCAAGTCGTAGACATTGTCCATCTCATCCATGGCCAGCGGCAGCGGCGGCGCATTCAGCCAGACATCGCGGTCGCCATGGTTCTGCACGAGCGCGCGCGCATTGCCCGGGTTCGATTCGAGGTGGAACACGCGCGAGGCGTGGGCGTACATCACCGGGTCCGTGCTGACGGTCTCGAAGCCCGGCAGGCGCACCACGGTTTTCAGCGCTTTTTCGCGGGCGGCCTGCTGCCGCTGTTCACGCGTCATGATCACGATGGGTTTCAGGACCGGCTCGGGCTGCGCATTCTCGGTGGCGCAGGCCTTGACGTCTTCCTGCGCCATCGCGTACGGATTCGGCTGGGCGTCGATGCGGCCCGGCACGTCGACGCGGGTGGAATTGTGGACCGACCATTCGGCATCCGGCAGCCAGCCCGGCTGCACCAGGAAGGCGGTGCCGCGGATATCCCGGATGTCCCTGATCGATTCGCCGGCCGCGATGCGGCGCGTGACGTCGACCAGCGCGCGTTCGGCGTTACCGAAGATCAGCAGATCGGCTTTCGATTCGAACAGCACCGAACGGCGCACTTTATCCGACCAGTAATCGTAGTGGGCAATGCGGCGCAGCGACGCTTCGATCGAACCGATCACGACCGGCACGCCGGGATAGGCTTCGCGCACGCGCTGGGCGTAGACGGTCACCGCGCGGTCGGGGCGTTTATTCGGCTCGCCGTTCGGGGTATAGGCGTCGTCGGAGCGGATTTTACGGTCGGCCGTGTAGCGGTTGACCATCGAGTCCATGTTGCCGGCAGTGATGCCCCAATACAAATTCGGCTTGCCCAGCGCGCGGAAGGGCTCGGCCGAGTGCCAGTCCGGCTGGCTGATGATGCCGACCCGGTAGCCTTGCGCCTCGAGCAGGCGGCCGACCAGCGCCATGCCGAAGCTCGGATGGTCGATGTAGGCGTCGCCGGTGACGAGGATCACGTCGCACGAATCCCAGCCCAGGGCGTCCATTTCGGCGCGGGTCATCGGGAGGAAGGGCGCGGCGGCTGCGCGGCTGGAGCGTTTCGGGACGCTCGCGAAGAGATTGGCTGGGGAGTTCATTGGCCGGTATTCTACCGGAAAACCGGTTACCCGGCTGCTCCCCGCCGTGAAAATGGCTTATCTATCAATGACTTGTGGATGAGGAACGTCTAAATCCCCATGCTCGAGAGCATATTGCCGAGTTCGCGCAGGGCCGAGGCCACGTTTGGATGGCGCGCGGTAAACCGGGCGCTCAGCTCCTGGGTACGCGAACCGAGGCCATAGGTATTGGCGTCGAGATCGGCATTGGCGCGGCGCTCGAGCACCTGCTTGATGTCGCCGTCGAGCTGGCGCAGCAGCATCTGCAGTTCTTCGTCGACCTCGTCGGTGTCGGCCAGGCTGCGGTGCAGCGTTTTCAGGTGCGCCTTCAGGTTCGAATCGTTCTCGTTCAGCATGTCGTTCTCACTGGTTGGTGAAGCGGGTCGCGAGGTACAAGGCCTCGACCTGCTCGCGCGCCCAAGGCGTGCGGCGCAAAAACTTCAGGCTCGACTTGATGCTCGGATCTTTCTGGAAGCAATTGATATCGATCCGGCGGCCGAGTCCCTCCCAGCCGTATTGGTCGACGAGGCGGGTTAACAGGGATTCTAAAGTAATACCGTTCAAGGATTGAACACTCATCGCTGCACTTTGTTTCGAAAAGGGACTTTGATGCAGTTTATACACCGGATGACGGGGGCCGTGAAAAAAACGCGTGGCGACGGTGCCGGCACCGGGGCACCGTCGCCGCGCCGGTTACTGCCCCGTCAAGCCACGCCGCTCCAGCAGCGGCCCTACCCGCGCATCGCGTCCGCTGAAATTGCGGTACATCTGCATCGCGTCGAGCGTGCCGCCGCGCGAGAGCAGGGTCTTGCGGAAGTGGTCGCCGTTCTTGCGCGTCAGGCCGCCATTTTCCTTGAACCAGTTCACGGTATCGGCGTCCAGCTTCTCCGCCCACAGGTAGCCGTAATAGCCCGACGAATAGCCGCCCGAGAACACGTGCGAGAAATACGTGGTGCGGTAGCGCGGCGGCACCGGGGCGAAATCGACGCCGGCTTTCTTCAGGGCCGCCGCTTCGAAGGCCAGCACGTCGGTCGGAATCTGCGATGGGCTCAGCTGGTGCCAGCTCTGGTCGAGCAGCGAGGCGGCCAGGTACTCGGTGGTGCGGAAGCCTTCGTTGAACTGCTGCGAGGCCTGCACCTTGTCCAGCAACTCCTTGGGCATCGGCGCGCCGGTCTGGTAATGCCTGGCGTAGTTGGCCAGCACTTCCGGATAGACCATCCACATTTCGTTCACTTGCGAGGGGAACTCGACATAGTCGCGCGGCACGCGCGAGCCCGAGAAGCGCGGGTATTTCACGTTCGAGAACATGCCGTGCAGCGCGTGGCCGAATTCGTGGAAGGTGGTGCGCACTTCATCGTAGGTGAGCAGGGTCGGCTCGCCCGCGGCCGGTTTCGCCACGTTCAGGTTGTTGGCGATGACCGGTTTCGTGCCCAGCAGCGCGCTCTGGCCGACCAGGGCGTTGGCCCAGGCGCCGCCGCGCTTGTTGGCGCGCGCGTACGGGTCGAAGGTGAAGATGGCCAGCTTCGAACCGTCGGCATCGAACACGTCGAAGGTGCGCACGTCTTCATGGTAAGTAGGTAAATCCTTGCGTTCCTTGAAGGTGATGCCGAATTCCTTGGTGGCCGCGAAGAAGACGCCGTCGACCAGCACGCGGTTCAGTTCGAAATACGGACGCAGCTGCGCCGCGTCGAAGGCGTAGCGCCGGGCGCGCACCTTGTCGCTGTAGAAGGCCCAGTCGTGGGCGGCGAGCTGGAAACCGCCCTTCTCGGCATCGATGACTTTCTGGATCTCGGCCGCTTCCTTGCGTGCGTTGTTGACGGCCGGCTTGGCGAATTCGGCCAGCAGGCTGTTGACCGCTTTCGTGGTCTTCGCGGTCTGGTCTTCGAGCATGTAGGCCGCGTGGCTCGGATAGCCCAGCAGGGCCGCGCGTTGCGCGCGCAGCTTCGCGATCTGCAGCACTTCGTCGCGGTTGTCGAACTCGCCGCCGCGCGAACCGCGCGCGGTCGACGCCGCCAGCAGCCTTTCGCGGGTGGCGCGGTTGGTCAGGAGCGACAAGCCGGCCTGGCCGGTCGTGTTGACGACGGGAATGGCGAACTTGCCGTCCATGCCGCGCCGTTTCGCTTCCGCCGCGGCGGCGTCGATCTGCTTGTCGGACAGGCCGGCCAGTTCCGCGCGGGTGTCGACGATCAGCGCCGAAGCGTTCGATTCGTTCAGCACGTTTTGCGCGAACGCGGTCTGCAGGCTCGCCAGCTCGCTGTTGTAGGCCTTCAGCTTTTCCTTGTCCGCATTCGACAGCTTGGCGCCCGCGCGCACGAAATCGGTGTGGTAGCGCTCGAGCAGGTAGGCGGACTCGGCATCGAGCTTGAGCTTGGCGCGCTTGTCGTACAGCGACTTGATGCGCGCGTACAGTGCCGGGTTCAGGCGGATCGCGTCGCCATGCGCCGACAGCTTCGGCGCCATCTCCTTGTCCAGGGCCTTGAGCGTGTCGTTGGTGTACGAGCCCGACAGGGTGCCGAAGACGATGCCGACGCGGTTGAGCAGCTGGCCCGAGCGCTCCATCGCCACGATCGTGTTCTCGAAGGTCGGCGCGGCGCGGTTGGCGGCGATCGCCTCGATCTCGGCCGCCTGCTGGCGCATGCCTTCCAGGTAGGCCGGAGCGAAGTGCTCGTTCTTGATCTTGTCGAAGGCGGGGTATTCGAGCGGCAGCGTGCTTTTCGCGGCGAACGGGTTCGACGCGTCGAAGACGGTGGACGGCTGGGTGTGGGTGGCGGGCGCGGGCTGCGCCGCAGGCTGGGCATGGGCCAGGTTGGCCATGGCGACGCTGGCGGCAAGCAGCAGGAGGTGAGGACGGTTCATGAAGTCTCGTTGATGATCTGTTGATTTGTTGCAGGAACGCGCAGGCGACCAAGTACTCGCCCGCGCGTGAAAATCGTGTGTGAATCGTGTGTGAATCGTGTGTGAATCGTGGCGCGTGGGCTCGGAGAACCCACGCGTGCATCAGTTGCCCGTCAACCCACGGCGTTCCAGCAGCGGCTCGATCACCGGATCACGCCCGCGGAAATCCTTGAACAGGTTCATCGCCTCGGTGGTTCCGCCGCGCGAGAGCAGGGTCTTGCGGAAGTGGTCGCCGTTCTTGCGCGACAAGCCGCCATTTTCCTTGAACCACTCGACCGTGTCGGCGTCGAGCTTTTCGCTCCACAGGTAGGCGTAGTAGCCGGCCGAATAGCCGCCGTTCATCGAGTGCGAAAAATAGGTCGTGCGGTAGCGCGGCGGCACCGGGGCGAAGTCGACGCCGGCGCCCTTCAACGCGGCGGCCTCGAAGGCCAGTACATCGGTGGGGATCTGCGCCGGGGTCAGCTGGTGCCAGCGCTGGTCGATCAGCGACGCGGCCAGGTATTCGCTGGTCATGAAGCCCTGGTTGAACTTCTTCGACGCGATCACCTTGTCCAGCAATTCCTTCGGCATCGGCGCGCCGGTCTTGTGGTGCCTGGCGTAGTTCGACAGCACCTCGGGCCAGATGGCCCACATCTCGTTGACCTGCGACGGATACTCGACGAAGTCGCGCGGCACGTTGGTGCCCGAGAAGTGCGGGTATTTCACGTTCGAGAACATGCCGTGCAGCGCGTGGCCGAACTCGTGGAACATGGTGCGCACCTCGTCGTAGGTGAGCAGGGTCGGCTCGCCCGCGGGCGGCTTCGGAATGTTCTGGTGGTTGCCCACGACCGGCTGCTTGCCCAGCAAATGCGACTGCGAGACGTATTCGTTCATCCAGGCGCCGCCCTGCTTGTTGCCGCGCGCGTAAGGGTCGAACAGGAAGATGGCCAGCTGCTTGCCGTCGGCGTCGATGACGTCGAAGGTACGCACGTCCGGGTCGTAGACCGGCAAGTCCTTGCGTTCCTTGAACGTGATGCCGTATTCCTTGGTGGCGGCGAAGAAGACGCCGTTCACCAGCACGTTGTTGAGCTCGAAGTAGGGGCGCAGCTGGTTTTCGTCGAAGTTGTACCTGGCCGCGCGCACCTTGTCGGCGTAATAGGCCCAGTCGTGGGCGGCGATCTGGAAGCCGCCCTTCTCGGCGTCGACGATCTTCTGCATCTCGGCCGCTTCCTTGCGCGCGTTGCCGATCGCCGGCTTGGCCAGCTCGGCCAGCAGTTGGTTCACGGCGGCCGGGTTCTTCGCCGTTTCCAGTTCCTGCGAATAGGCCGCGTAGTTGGGGTAGCCGAGCAGGGTCGCGCGCTCGGCGCGCAGTTTGACCAGTTTCAGCACCAGCTCGCGCGCGTCGAATTCGCCGCCGCGCGAACCGCGGTTCATCGAGGCGGCCTGCAGGCGCTCGCGCACCGCACGATTCGTCAGGCTCGCCAGCGGCGCCTGGATGGTCGTGTTGGCCAGCGTGATGACGTACTTGCCGTCCAGGCCGCGCTTCTTCGCTTCCGCGGCGGCCGCCGTGATCTCGGCATCGGACATGCCGGCCAGTTCGGCGCGGGTGTCGAGCACCAGCGCCGAGGCATTCGCTTCCTTCAGCACGCGCTGCGAGAACTCCGACTGCAGGGAGGCGATCTGGCCGTTGTAGCGTTTGAGCTTTTCCTTGTCGGCGCCCGATAACTTGGCGCCGGCGCGCACGAATTCCTTGTAGTAGCGCTCGAGCAGGAACAGCGATTCCGCGTCCAGGCCCAGCTTGTCGCGCCTGGCGTGCAGGGTCTCGACGCGCTTGAACAGCTTCGGGTTCAGGTAGATCGCATCGTTGTGGGCCGCCAGTTTCGGCGACATCTCGCGGTCGACCGCGTCCAGGCGGTCGTTCGTATTGGCGGTCTGCAGGTTCGAGAACACGGCGGACACGCGCGCCAGCATCTGGCCGGAACGCTCCATCGCCACGATCGTGTTCTCGAAGGTCGGCGCCCTGGTATTGTCGGCGATACCCGCCACTTCGCGCAGCTGCTCGCGCATGCCGGCGGCATAGGCCGGCAGGAAGTGCTCGTCCTTGATCTTGTCGAAGGCCGGGTAGTTCAACGGCAAGGCGCTCGGCCTGGCGAAGGGGTTGGAGGCGTCGAGCGCGGTGCCGGATCCGGCAGGCGCTGCAAAGGCCGCGCCGGCGACTGCCAGGCTGGCTGCGATGATGAGCATTTGTGGACGATTCATGGTCTCTCTCACGGACACGAAAAAGGCTGCCGCGGGATCGCCGCGGGCAGATGCGCGCCAGATCATAGCAGGCTTTATTGTCGTGCCGGCACAGTGAAACAAACTGCATACAAAAATGTATAGACGACTTATCCGGACTGGGGTTCCGCCACGGACGCCCCTGGTCGCAGCGCCCTCGGATGCTTGTACGGCGGCAGCCGGACAAGGATCACGCGAGCGTGTTCCCGCTGGTGGTGACGCACGGTCCGAGGTCGGTGCTGCCGTCGAACAAGTAGGCCCGTGGTAGCATCGGGGCCCCGCCTTCGCCCTCTCTGCCATGCTGCCCATTGTTCGTCCCTCGTATGATGCGATCGTCGTCGGCAGCGGTCCCGGCGGCGCCGGCACGGCGCGCGAACTGGCCAGGCGCGGCATGCGCGTGCTGGTGCTGGAGCAGGGCCGCGCCGATCCCCTGAAAGGAACCGTGGGGCAGATGGCCGCGATGGCCGCCGTGCCCGGCAAGGGCGCCTACCTGCACCGCGACGCCTCGCTGCTGGTGGCCGGCATCACCGCCGGCGGCAGCTCGGCCATCAATTTCGCCACCGCCGCGCCGCCGCCGCGGGCGCTGTTCGCGCGCCACGGCATCGACCTCGCACCGGCGCTGGCCGCCCTGCGCGCCGAACTGCCGATGGCGCCCCTGCCGGACGACTTGATCGGCCCGATGGCGGCGCGCATGATGACGGCCGCGCGCGCCTTGTCGCTCGATTGGCAAAAATTAGAAAAAATGATCCGTCCCGCATCCTGCCGCAGCGGCTGCTGGCGCTGCGTCTACGGCTGCCCCTTCGGCGCCAAGTGGACCGCGCGCGATTTTCTCGACGAGGCCTGCCGCCACGGCGCGCAGCTGGTCGACCGCGCCCGCGTGCTGCGCGTGCTGGTGCAGGATGGCCGCGCGGCCGGGGTCGAAGTGCAGATTGGCGGCAAGCTGCGCACCCTGTCGGCGCCCATCGTGGTGTCGTCCGGCGGCGGCCTGGGCAGCCCGCGCCTGCTGCATGCCTCAGGCCTGGGGCCGCGCGAGTCGTCCTTCTTCAGCGATCCGGTCGTCGCCGTGATGGGCAGCGTCGACGACATCGACGGCGGTGCCGAGGTGCCGATGGCGGCCGGCCTGCACTTGCCCGAAGCGGGCGTCGCGCTGGCCGACCTGACCCTGCCGCAGCCGATGTACCAAGCCTTTGCGCTGCAGGTCGGCCGGATCGACCGCCTGTTTGCGCACCGGCGCACCCTGTCGGTGATGGTCAAGATCCGCGACGCCATCGGCGGGCGCATCGGGCCGCGCTGGGCCGACAAGACGCTGCAGGAGGGCGACCGCAAGAAGCTGGCGCACGGGGTCGGGATGGCGCAGGCGATCCTGCGCGAGGCCGGCGCGCATCACATCTTTACATCCTGGCATTTCGCGGCCCACCCGGGCGGGAGCGTGCGTATCGGGGAAGGCGTCGATGCCGGTTTGCAGACCAGGACGCCGGGGCTGTACGTGTGCGACGCGTCGGTGATTCCCGGACCGTGGGGCTTGCCGCCGACGCTGACCTTGCTGTGCCTCGGCAAACGGCTGGGGATGCGGCTCGCCGGCGTCGCGTAAGGCCGCCTCAGTAATGCGGCGGACGCTCGTTCAGCGGGGTCTGGCGCCCGACCTCGCGCATGGTGCGCAGGTGCTCGGCCAGCTGCTGCACCATCGCTTCGAGCTGGTCGATGCGGCGCGCCTGCTGGTAGACGGTCTGGTTCAGCGAGTCGACCAGGTCTTCCTGGTGCGCCAGCTTGATTTCGATATCGACAAAACGGTCTTCGTGTTCCACGGCGGTTCCTGGCATTTTTCAAGAGCGGGCATTATGACAGCAGCTTGCCGGCATCCGGCTTCGGGGTATTGAGCAAGGCTTTCAAACTCGCCAGGCGGTCCCTGGGACTGATCACCTCGGATTCCAGCGGCACCGCAATGCCCTCGTCCAGCGCCATCTCCTTGATGAAGCGCGACGGGTCGCAATGCACCAGCTCACCGGCGCGCTTTCGCTTCTTGCACCAGGTGATGTGCAGGGTGCGCTGGGCGCGCGTGATGCCGACATACATCAGGCGCCGCTCTTCCTGGATGCGCGCGGCGATCTTTTCGATCGGGTCGTCCGGGTCGCCCTTGTGCGGCAAGATCCCCTCTTCCACGCCGACCAGGTAGACATGCGGGTACTCCAGCCCTTTCGAGGCGTGCAGGGTCGACATGCGCACCGCGTCCGGTTCCTCGTCCTTGCCCTCCAACATCGACATCAGCGCCACCATTTGCGTCAGCTCGAGCAGGTTTTTTTCTTCACCCGTGCCGTCGCGTCCGCCATTGCCGCGCTCCTTGAGCCAGTTGGTAAATTCCATCACGTTCTGCCATTTGCCTTGCGCGGCGCGGTCGTCGAAATTCTCGTACAGGTAATGCTCGTAATTGATCTCTTTCATCATGTCGTCGAGCACTTCGGCGGCATGCTCGCCACTGCCCGACGGCCCCGGGCGGCTGGCGCGCGATTCGAGCTCATTGATGAAATGGCAAAAGTCGCGCAGCGGGTGCAATTGGCGGTCGGCCAGCTTGCCCTCGATCCCGCCTTTCAAGGCCGCTTCGAACAGCGAGCAATTCCACTGTTTTGAAAACTCGCCCAGCACTTCCAGGGTCGCCATGCCGACGCCGCGTTTCGGCGTCGTGATGGCGCGGATGAAGGCCGGGTCGTCGCCGTCGTTCGCGATCAGGCGCAGGTAGGCGATGATGTCCTTGATTTCGGCTTTATCGAAAAAGCTCTGGCCGCCGGAAATCGTGTACGGAATACGTTCCTTGCGCAGCGCCTGCTCGATGATGCGGGCCTGGTGGTTGCCGCGGTACAGGATCGCGAAATCGGTCCATTTATTTTTGCGCTGAAAATGGTCCGCCGAAATCATGATCGCGATCTGGTCGGCTTCCTGCTCGTCGCTTTGCATGCCGAGTACCTTGATCGGCTCGCCCAGGCCGTGTTCGGACCAGAGCGATTTTTCAAACAGCTTCGGATTGTTTCCGATCACGGCATTGGCCGCCTGCAGGATGCGCGTCGTCGAGCGGTAGTTCTGCTCGAGTTTGATCACGCGCAGGTCGGGGAAATCGGTCTGCAGCGTCTTGATGTTTTCGACCGAGGCCCCGCGCCAGGCATAGATCGCCTGGTCGTCGTCGCCGACGGCCGTGAACATCGGCTTCTTGCCGATGCCCGTCACCAGCAATTTCACCAGTTCATACTGGCAGGTATTCGTGTCCTGGTACTCGTCCATCAAGAGGTAGCGCAGTTTCCTCTGCCAGCGGTCGCGGATCGCCTCGTTGTTGCGAAACAGTTCTACCGGCAGGCGGATCAAGTCGTCGAAATCGACCGCCTGGTAGGCGGACAGGGTCGCGACATAGCTGCGGTAGATGCGGCCGGCCTGGGCTTGGTCCTCGTCTTGCGCAGCGCGGATCGCCTCTTCCGGATCGACCAGGCCGTTCTTCCACAAGGAGATCGCATTCTGGATGCGGCGGATTTCCTGTTTATCGGTGGTCAGGCCCAGGTCGGAGACGATCGTGTAGCAGTCGTCGCTGTCCATGATCGAAAAGCGGTCTTTCAAGCCGACCCCGGCCGCTTCCTGGCGCAGGATCTTCACGCCCAGCGAGTGAAAGGTCGATACCGTCAACTGCTTGGCCTGCTTGGGCTGCTTCAGCAGCTTGGCGATGCGCTCCTGCATTTCCAAAGCCGCTTTATTCGTAAACGTCAGGGCGGCGATCGTGCGCGGATCGTAGCCGCGGTCTTCGATCATGTAGGCGATTTTTTGCGTGATCACGCGCGTCTTGCCCGAGCCGGCGCCGGCCAGCACCAGGCAAGGGCCGTCCAGATACAGCGCGGCTTCGCTTTGCGGCCCGTTCAAGCCGAATTTTGGTGCATTGGACATGGGGAATATTCTTGGAGACAGCCGAACAGCGAAGCGAAATCCGAGGCAGATGCGCCCCGCGCTACAATGTTCAGCATGAAAAAATTGCTCATCTTGTTACTGGCATGGACCTGCGCGGGTCCGGCGCTGGCGCGGCCCTTGCTGGTCGCCGCTGCCAGCGATCTCGGCTATTGTATCGATGAACTCGTCGCCGCGTACCGGAAAACGGCGCCGGAGGTTGCGCCGAAGGTCTCGCTTGGCGCATCGGGCAACTTTTTTGCACAAATTCGCAACGGTGCCCCCTTCGAGGTGTTTTTGTCGGCCGACATGGATTACCCGCGCCAGCTGGGCAAGCTGGGCGTGGCCGACGGGGCTACCTTGACACCCTATGCCATCGGCCACATCGCCTTGTGGTCGCTCGACCCGCAAGTCGACCCGGCGCGCGGCCTGGCCGCCCTGGTCGCCGACGCCCGCGTCAAACGGGTGGCGATCGCCAACCCAATCACGGCCCCCTACGGCCGCGCGGCCAAGGCGGCCTTGCTGCGCGCCGGCCTGTGGGACCAAGTCCAGCCGAAACTCGTGGTCGGCGAAAACATCGCCCAGACCGCCCAGTTCGTCCAGACCGGCAATGCGCAACTCGGCATCGTTTCGTTTGCCACCCTGCATGCAAGCAAACTGAAAGCGCTCGGCCGCCATGCGCTGGTGCCAACGGACGGCTTGCCGCCGATCGAGCAAGGCGCGATCGTCACCGGCGCCGGCGCCGGCAACCCCCATGCGGCCGGCTTCGTGCGTTTCCTGGCATCGCGGGAAGCGCGCGCGATCCTGGTGCGCAACGGCTTCGGCGTGCCCGCGGGCGCCGCCGAATGACCGAGTGGCAGTTTCCATCCGAATTGTGGGAGGCCATCGGCCTGACGCTGCGCCTGGCCGCCGTCACCTCGATCGTATTGCTGGTCATCGGTATTCCGCTGGCCAGTTGGCTCAACAACAGCAAGATGCGCGGGATCATTTTTATTGAAACCCTGGTCAGCCTGCCGATCGTGCTGCCGCCGACTGTCATCGGCTTTTATCTGCTGATGCTGATGGCGCCCCAACAACCGGTCGGGGCGGCCTGGGTGTCGGTGTTCGGCCACCCCTTGCCGTTTTCGTTCGCGGGGCTGGTGGCCGGCTCGGTGCTGTACAGCCTGCCGTTCGCGGTGCAGCCCTTCCAGGCGGCGTTTCGCGGTGTCGGACGCGAGCTGGTGCAGTCGGCGCTGGCACTCGGCCTGACCAAGCGCCAAACCTTCCGGACGATCGTGCTGCCGCTGTCGAAACACGGCATCCTGACCGGCGTCTCGCTCAGCTTTGCCCACACGATGGGAGAATTCGGCGTGGTCTTGATGCTGGGTGGAAATATCCCGGGCCAGACCCGGGTGGCGTCGATCGCGCTCTACGATGAAGCGCAGAAGTTGAATTATGGGACGGCGCACGCATATGCGCTGGTATTGCTGGCAATTTCGTTCGCCATCCTGATCGGCATTGCCTTTTTGCAGCGGCGGCAGAACGCGATTTTGCTGTCGAACTAGGACGTCATTTAGGCTACCATCGCCCCTTTGGCGTCCCGCGCCACCCTTGACGAGCACGACACAATGAAATTTGAACACCTGATTGAAGTGAACGACCCGCTCAACCCGCTGATGGACACCCTGACCCGCGAGCAGGTATGGCGCGGCCTGGTGATCCGCGCCGAGTCGCCCAAGCTGTTCATTCCGCACCTCGACGAGTGCGACATCAGCGCGCGCCAGGCGGGCAGTTTCAAGCGCCGCCTGCGTTACGGCGACCTGATTGTCGAGGATACCGTCCTCCTGAGCCCGCTGCAGGAAGTGCGCTATGAAGTCCCGGCCCAGGGCGACATCAGCGCCTCGCTGCTGACCATGACCATCGAGTCGCCGTCCGAGCACATGCTGTACGTGCGCTTCAGCTACGACGACGGCATGGCCGAGTCGACCGACGGCGCGACGAAGATGTACGAGGAATTCAAGAAGTCTGCCTACCAGGAAGCCGATATCGACACGATGCGCATCGTGCGCCAGATGGCCGAGCAGGGCAACCTGGATGCGAGTTATTTGAATTGACCCGGCGCGCGTCGCCATGGGGAGGGCAGGTGCGCCCTCCCCATGCTCACGTGCCCGGCTCCGAATCGGCTGCGTCCGTGTGATTCGTCCTCGTCGCCAGATTCGCCGCCAGGTCGCGCAGCGCCGTGCGCACGCCCTCTTCGATGACCGGATGATAGAAGGGCATGTCGAGCATCTGCGGCACCGTCAAATGGGCTTGCGCCGCCCAGGCCAGCAAGTGCGCCAGATGTTCGCCGCGCGGTCCGATCATCTCGGCGCCGAGAAAGCGGCAGGAGCCATACTCGGCATACACGCGCAGCATTCCCTTGTTCTGCAACATGACCCGGCTGCGGCCCTGGTTCACGAACGACACCTGCCCGATCGCGAATTTCGGCCGCCCGCCCGCGCATAGCGCCTTGTAACTCTTGCCGAGCGTGGCGATGTTCGGTTCCGTGAATGCGATGCTCAAGGGCGTGCGGCGCAGGCCGGGGCGCACGTCCGGATAACGGCCCGCGTTCTCGCCGGCGATCTTGCCGTGGTCGGCCGCTTCCGCCAGCAACGGCAGTTCGTTGTTCGCGTCGCCGGCAATGAAAATGTGGCTGGTCCCGCACTGCATGGTACGGCTGTCGAAATCGGGCACGCCGTTCGCCGTCAGCTCCAGGCCGCTCGCTTCCAGTCCCATGCCGTGCAGGTTCGGCGCGCGTCCCGTCGCCAGCAGCACGTACTGAAAATGTTCCTCGGTCTCGACCCCGCGCGCGTCGCGCGTGGTCAGGCGCACCCGCTCTCCCTGCTGCTCGGCGCCCACGACTTCGGTCTGGAAGCGCAGGTCAAGTTCCTGGGCCAGCGCATGGCGCGCCGCACCCAGCACTTCCGGGTCGCTCAGTTGGGCGAGGCTGCCGCCGCGCGCGAACAGGCTCACTTTCACGCCCAGACGCGTGAGCGCCTGGCCCAGTTCCAGACCAATCACACCGGTGCCGATCACGGCCACCGAGCCTGGCAGATCGTCCCAATCGAACACGTCGTCGCTGGTGACGATGCCGGGGCCGACGCCCTGCAGCTGCGGCAGGATCACGGGCGTGGAGCCGGTGGCGATCACGATGCGCGCCGCTTCGATCTCGGTATGCTCGTCGAGCTGTAGCGTATGCGGACCGGTGAAGCGGGCATGGCCGCGGATGCGGTCTTCCAGCGGAAAACTCTCGACGCTTTCCAGCACGAAGCCCACAAAACGGTCGCGCTCCTTGCGCACGCGTTCCATCACGGCGCGGCCGTCGATGCGCTTGTCGCCGGGATGCACGCCGAAGCCGGGCGCGAGGTCGAGCATGTGGGCGGCGTCGGCCGCGGCGATCAAGAGCTTGCTGGGCATGCAGCCGACCCGCGCGCAGGTGGTGCCGTAGGGCCCGCTTTCGATGACGACGGTACGCGCGCCCTGGGCCACCGCTGCGCGGTAGGCCGACATGCCGGCCGTGCCGGTGCCGATCACGGCGACGTCGACTTTCATTTTCTTCATGCTGTTCTCCCTAGGACTTCCAAGACGATACGCCGTTTCGAACTTAAATGTCGAGCGGGTCCACTTCCAGCGACCAGCGCACGCGCGTCTTCACCGCCCGCAATAGCGACAGCCACTCCTTCAGGAAGGCTTGCAGCGCCGGGCGCGAGGCCGACTCGGCCAGCAGCTGGGCGCGGTCGACATTCTGGACGCGCGTCATCGTCATCGGAATCGGGTCGTTCAGGGTCACGGCGTCGCTCGGCAGGATGGCGCGCGCCTCTTCCAGGAAGGCGATCGCGGTGGCCAGCTCGGGCGCCTCGGCGCGCAGCAGCGCCTGGTACATGTAGGGCGGCAGCGCGGCCTGGCGCCGTTCTTCGAGCAGGCTGCCGGCGAAGCGGTCGTAGTCGTGGCGCACCACGGCCGAGTACAGCGGATGGGCCGCATAGCGGGTCTGGATCAGCACCTCGGAGGCGTTGCCGGCGCGCCCGGCGCGGCCGGCCACCTGCATCAGCTGCGCGAACAGGCGCTCGCTGGCCCGGTAATCCTGCGAGAACAGGGCCGTGTCGGGATTGAGGATGCCGACGAGCGTGAGTTTCTTGAAATCGTGGCCCTTGGCGACCATTTGCGTGCCGATCAGGATGTCGACTTCGCCGCGGTGGACGGTATCGAACGCTTCCTGGGCGCTGCCCTTCTTCCTCGTCGAATCGGCGTCGATGCGCAGGATGCGCGCTTGCGGGAACATCGCGGCGAGCCCCTCCTCGAAGCGCTGGGTGCCGCGCCCGAGCGGCTGCAGGTCGACGTTGCCGCAGGTCGGGCAATGGCGCGGAATGCGCAATTCCAGGCTGCAGTGGTGGCAGCGCAGCCGGTGCTCGGGCTTGTGCAGCACCATGAACGACGTGCAGCGGCTGCAGTTGCTGATCCAGCCGCAGGCTTCGCACGTGATCACGGGCGCATAGCCGCGCCGGTTCAAAAACAGCAGCGACTGTTCGCCGCGCTCGAGGCGCTGGCGCAGCGCCGCCAGCAGGCCCGCGGTGAGTCCTTCTTTCGGCTTGTCGCGCTCCATGTCGAGCACGCGCACGGTCGGCAGCACGGCCTCGCGCACGGCGCGCTCGCGCAGTTCGAGCTTGCGGTAGCGGCCCGTCTGGGCATGGTGCCAGCTTTCCAGCGACGGGGTGGCCGAGCCGAGCACGATCGGAATGGCGAGCTGGCGCGCGCGCCAGACGGCCAGGTCGCGCGCCGAATAGCGCAAGCCTTCCTGCTGTTTGTACGAGGGATCGTGCTCCTCGTCGATGACGATCAGCTGCAGGTGCGGCAGCGAGGCCAGGACCGCCAGGCGCGTGCCCAGCACGATGCGGGCGCGGCCCTGGTGCGCCGCCAGCCAGTGCAGCATGCGCTCGCCTTCGGACAGGCTGCTGTGCAGGGTCGCCAGCATCAGGCCCGGGAAGCGCGCGCGGATGTTGCCTTCCAGTTGAGGCGTGAGATTGATCTCGGGGACCAGGATCAGGATCTGCGCCTGCGGATCGCGCGCCAGCACCTGGGCGCAGGCCTGCAAATACACTTCCGTCTTGCCGCTCCCGGTCACGCCGTACAGCAGCAGCGGGGTGAAGCCGACCGCGCCGCCGATGGCGTCGGCCGCTTCCTGCTGTTCGCGGTTCAGGGCGGGCATGCCGACCGGCGCCGGGTCGCCCGGCGGCGCCAGCTTCGCCATTTTTTTCAGGGCGCGGTCGAGCGCCACGGTGGTCGGCATCCGCACATTCTTCGGCAGGCCGGGCAGCGCCACTTCGCCCAGCGGACGCTGGTAGTAATCGGCGGCAAAGGCGGCCAGCGCCAGCCATTGCGGCGACAGGGCGGACAAGGCGTCGCGCACGGCGATCGCGTTTTTCAGTTTATCCGGCGCGACCTCGGTCTCCTGCGCGATGGCGACGATCAGGCCGACGACTTCGCGCCGCCCGAAACTGACGAGCGCCAGTTGTCCCACCTGGGGCAGGCTGCCCTGATCATGCGGCCAGCCGTAATCGAATACGCTGTTGAGCGGCGTATCGAGCGCAATCCGAAGGATGCAGTGCGGAAGGATGCAATGCGCCAATGTCTGACCTTGTATAAAAGCTGTGGAAAACTTTGTGGAGAAGGAAGCGCTTGACCCGGTGCAGAGTTTACGTTAAGTCAAATGACATACGGATCAGTCAACGTTGGAAAAGAATATTCCATTTAAATTCAATGACTTGCGATTAACGAAGTAGTCCACAGCAACTCGCTTCCTGCAATGCAACGATTGTGTATAACTGTGTTTTTTCTTCTCGTACATGCCCACGCAAGATCAGGAATTAAACAAGACTCTCCGGTGCCGCCCGTAAGTGCTTGTCGGGGCAGGCATTTTTATCGCTGAGCTGTACAGCCTGTGCATAACTTTGTGAACAAGGCCCGGGAAACTGCGGTTTCTATGCTGGAAGAATAGCTTCCAAGTGGTTATGGGCGCCGGGATTTAAAGATAAACCCTAGCAATTTCAACCACTTATGATTTCTCCGCCGCCACTGGACCTGTCCACAGGATCGCAAGACACGCTTTCGCAACATGTGAACAAGTGTGATGTTGCGCTCCGATCCAGCGCCTTTTGCACGGCATCTTTCCTGCGGCGCCGCAACAATACGGGGTCAGCCGGCGCGCTGCCGGCGGCTGAACGCATGCACTGCCTCGACCATGGCCGTCACCGACTCGGGCGGCGTGAATTGGGAAATCCCGTGACCGAGATTGAACACATGGCCGGAGCCCGCCGACGGCACGCCATAGGCACTCAGGGAGCGCTCGACCTCGAGGCGGATCTGCTCGGGCTGCGCGAACAGGATCGCCGGATCGAGGTTGCCCTGCAAGGCGACGCGCTCGCCCACCAGGGCGCGCGCGCGGCCCAGGTTGACGGTCCAGTCCAGGCCCAGCGCGTCGGCGCCGATGTCCGCCATCTCGTCGAGCCAGATGCCGCCGCCCTTGGTGAAGACGATCGCCGGAATGCGCACGCCGTCCTTCTCGCGCTGGAGCTGGGCCAGCACCCGTTCCATGTAGCGCAGCGAAAATTCCTGGTAGGCGCCGTCGGCCAGGGCGCCGCCCCAGGAGTCGAAGATCATGACGGCCTGGGCGCCGGCGTCGATCTGCGCGTTCAGGTACCGGGCCACCGCCGTGGCATTGATGTCGAGGATGCGGTGCATCAGGTCCGGGCGCGCGTACAGCATCTTCTTGATGGTGTGGAATTCGCGCGAGCCCTGGCCCTCGACCATGTAGCAGGCCAGCGTCCACGGACTGCCGGAAAAGCCGATCAGCGGCACGCGGCCAGCGATTTCGGTGCGAATTTGCGTGACGGCCTTGAAGACGTAGTCGAGCGCCGCCATGTCCGGTACGTTCAAGGCCATGACATCGGCCTCGGTGCGCAGGGGACGCTCGAATTTCGGGCCTTCGCCGTCGGCGAAATACAGGCCCAGGCCCATCGCGTCGGGTACCGTCAGGATGTCCGAAAACAGGATCGAGGCGTCCAGCGGATAGCGGTCGAGCGGCTGCAGCGTCACTTCGGTGGCGTAGTCCGGGTTCTTCGCCAGGCCCAGGAACGAACCGGCGCGCGCCCGCGTGGCGCGGTATTCCGGCAGGTAGCGCCCCGCCTGCCGCATCAGCCACACGGGCGTGTACTCGGTCGGCTGGCGCAGCAGCGCGCGCAGGAAGGTGTCGTTCTTGAGCGGGGCGAATTGTGGCATGGCTGACAATAAAGGACGTCGGAAGACGGCTATTATCGCATTCCTTGCCCCGCATTTGCGACGGGCCGCGCGCGCCCGCGCTTGCCAGGCATCGCCCGCCGCTTCCCTGTCTACCGGCATAGGCTCTTATAATGCGGTTCCATCCTTTACCGACGCCCTACGCCACCATGACCGAGCCCACTTGCAAGCAGGCCGCCCCCAGCGGCACCTGGACTTCCCCGATCAGTGCCGCCGTGGTTGCGGCCGGCGCCGTGCCGCTGTCGCACATCGCGCTCGACGGCGCCGACGTGTTGTGGCTGGCCGGGCGCGCCAGCGAGGCGGGCCGCACCACGCTGCAGCGCCTGCGCGCCGGCGCGCTTTCCGAGCTGACGCCGGCCCCGTTCAACGTGCGCAATCGCGTGCACGAGTACGGCGGCGGCGCGTATGCCGTCGACGGGGGCACGGTCTGGTTCTCGCACTTCGCCGACAACCACCTGTACCGGGTCGAGGATGGCGGCGAACCGGTCATGCTCACCAGGGAAGAAGCCGTGCGCTACGCCGACTTCGTGCCCGACCGCGCGCGTGCGCGCCTGGTCGCGGTGCGCGAAGACCACCTGGCGGGCGCGGCCTATCCGGTCAATACCATCTGCGCGGTCGGCTTCGACGGCAGCGAAACCATTCTCGTGGACGGCAACGATTTCTATGCGGCGCCGCGCATTTCGCCAGACGGGCGCCAGCTGGCCTGGCTGTGCTGGGACCACCCGCGCATGCCGTGGCAGGGTACGGAACTGTGGGTGGCCGACCTCCAGCCGGACGGCAGCCTGGTCGACGGGCGCCTGGTCGCGGGCGGCATGACCGAGTCGATCTGCCAGCCCGAATGGTCGCCCGACGGCTTGCTGCACTTCGTGTCCGACCGCAGCGGCTGGTGGAACCTGTACCGCTTCGAAGGCGGCGTGGTCCACCCGCTCTGCCCGCGCGACGCCGAGTTCGGCGGGCCGCACTGGAGCTTCGGCGCCTCGATGTACGGCTTTCGCTCGGCCGAGGAAATCATCTGCACCTATATCGAGGACGGCATCAGCCGCCTGGGCCGCCTGTCGACGCGCGGCTGCAGCCTGACGCCGATCGAGACCCCCTACCAGGAGATCCGCGAGTTGCGCGTCTCGTCCGAGCGCGTCGCGGTGCTGGCCGGCGCGCCGACGATCGCGCTCGAACTGGCCCTGATCGACCCCGGCAATGGCGAACGTAGCGTGCTGGTGCGGTCGATCGCCCACCTGCCTGCTGAAGCGTATCTGTCTGTCCCGCGCAGCATCCGCTATCCGAGCGCGCACGGCCGCAGCGCCTACGCGTTTTACTACCCACCGGCGAATGCCGACTTCACCCTGCCCGAGGGCGAACTGCCGCCCCTGATCGTCATCAGCCACGGCGGCCCGACCAGCATGGCCACGAGCACCCTGAAACTGGCCACCCAGTTCTGGACCAGCCGCGGCTTTGCCGTGCTCGACGTGAACTACGGCGGCAGCGCCGGCTTCGGGCGCCTCTACCGCGACCTGCTCGAGGGACAATGGGGCGTCATCGACGTCGAGGATTGCGTGGCCGGCGCCCGTTACCTGGCCGAGCAGGGCCTGGTCGACCCGGAGCGCCTCCTGATTCGCGGCGGCAGCGCCGGCGGCCTGACCACCCTGTGCGCCCTCACCTTCCACGACGTCTTCAAAGCCGGCGCCAGCTATTACGGCGTGTCCGATCTCGCAGGCCTGGACGCCGATTCGCACAAGTTCGAATCGCACTACAACGAATACCTGATCGCCCCGAAGGCGCAGGCGCAAGCGGTCTACCGCGAGCGCTCGCCGATCCACCACACCGATGCCCTGAAGCGTCCGATGATCTTCTTCCAGGGCCTGGACGACAAGGTGGTGCCGCCGCAGCAATCGGAAACGATGGTCGACGCCTTGCGCGCGCGCGGCGTGCCGGTGGCTTACCTGGCGCTGGAAGGCGAAGGGCACGGCTTCAGGAAGGCGGAGAGCGTGGTGCGTACCCTGGAAGCGGAGCTGGCGTTTTATTTGCGCGTGTTCGGCATCGCGCTCCCTGAAGGATTGCCGCCGCTGGAGATCGAGAACCTGGCTGCATGAACGACACTGCCCTGCTCCACGAATTCGAGCAATGCCCGGCGGTTGCGAAAACGATCCTCGCCGTGCTGGCGCTGGCGGGCGAGCCGCTCGGCCGCACACGCCTGGGCGAGCAGCTCGATGCGCTCGGCGTGCTCGATTCGGACCAGCATCTCGCCGACTGTCTTGCCATCCTGCAGGAGCGCGGCCTGGCCAGCATGGTGAGCGGGCGCGGCACCGTCGTCACGCCGGACATCGCCTGGCCCGCGATCGACTTCCTGCTGCGTAGCGGGCGGTTCGGCGAAATGCGCGACATCTACCACGCGTTCAACCCGCTGCGGCGCGACTGGCAGGGTGTCCCGGTGCTGCGCAGCTACCGCCAGGGCGTGGCGCTATTGCGCATGGCATTGATCGGAGGCGACGGCCCGCAATCGATCGCGCCGCTGTTGAACGCCTGCCTGCGTTGCCACGAAGCGGCCTACCTGCACCCACTCGTGGAAATTTGCGGGCATCCGTTCGAACCCGCCCTGGTCGAGCACATCGACCCGGCACTGCGCGACGAGGTGCTGGCGGTGCTGGTCGACCACGTCCAGCGCGAGCCGCTCATGGCGCCGGCGGTGCGCGCCCATGCCGAAGCGCAGGTGGCGCGGGGCGGCGCCTCGATGGCATTGCGCATCGCCCTGGCCGAGCACCTGATCCTGTGCGGCCGCCTGGACGATGCGGGCGCCCTGCTGCACGACCTGGACGATTCGGCCGCGCTGTTCTACCGCAGCGTGCTGCTGCTCCTGCGCGACCACATCGACGAAGCATTGGCCGGCTTCGACGCGGCCCTGAAACTGCTGCGGCGCGAGACCGGCAAGCGCAAGGCCGTGTTCGCGGGCTTCGGCGGCCACCTGTATGTCGCGGCCCTGCTGCGGCGCGGCGACGCCAAACAGCAAAAGGCCGTCGAGAGCTATCTCGGCAGCGCCACGCGCGCGGTGCAAAGCCACGATACGGCGGTGTACCAGCAACTGAGCATGCTGCGCCAGATCCGCGGCGGTACGGTCGATGCCGAGGTGCTGCCCTCGCGCAACTGGGAGACCGCGCTGCAGCCGGTCATGTTCCGCGCCCTGCTGCACTGGTGGCTCGGCATGCCGCAGTTGTCCGGCCAGCGCGCCAGGCTCGAAGAAGCGGCGGCGCTGGCGGCGGCAGCCGGCTTCGATTTCATCGCCGCCCAGCTGGCCGGCATGCTCGGCCAACTGGGCGCCGTTCACCACGAGCAGCGCGCCGTCGCCCTGCGCCAGCAGCACCGCTTTACCGACATGACCCACTGGTTCGAGCGCGAGCAGCCGTGGGAGCGCCAATTGAACGCCCTGATCAACCTGCAGCCGGCGGTCAACGTCGAGGTGGTCAAGGAGTCGCGCCTGGTCTGGCTGATCCGCTACGACGCCCAGATGGGCGTGCAGGAACTGGAACCGCGCGAACAGAAGCGCGACGCGCAAGGCGCCTGGAGCCGCGGCCGGCCGATGGGGCTCAAGCGCCTGACGGAAGACGCGGCCGCGCTCGATTTTCTGACCGCGCAGGATTTGTTGGCCGTCTCGAGCATCGGCGCGGCGCGCCAGTACTACGGCAGCGGCCTGCGCTACGAATTCGATCTCGACAAGGCGCTCGCCGCCCTGATCGGCCACCCGCTGCTGTTCTGGTTCGATGCGCCCGGCACCCGCGTGGAATTGCTGCCGGGCGAACCGGAACTGCTGGTCAAAGCGGCGAACGAACACGTCACCATTTCGCTGCGCCCACCGCTGGGCGCGGCCAGCGGCGACGTCGTCGTCACGCGCGAGACGCCGACCCGCCTGCGCGTGGTGCGCGTGCGCGACGAGCACCGCCGCATCGGCGCGATCGTCGGCGAGGCGCTGGTGGTGCCGCTGGAAGCGCAAGTGCGCGTGCTGCAGGCAATCGGCGCGATCTCGTCGATCGTCACGGTGCAGTCAGACATCGGCGCCAGCGCGGCCGACATCGAACGTATCGATGCCGATGCGCGCCTGCACGTGCACCTGCTGCCGTATCAGCATGGCCTGCGCATGCGCATCCTGGTGCGCCCGCTGCCCGACACCGGCGCCTATTACGCGCCGGGCAGCGGCGCCGAACGCGTGATCGCCGATTTCAACGGCATCCGCACCGAAGCCAGGCGCGACCTGAATGCCGAGCGCGAAGCCGAACGCCAGCTCGTCGCGTCCTGCCGCGCCCTGGAAAGCGCCGAGGAAGAACACGGCGAATGGCTGCTCGGGCAGCCGATCCAGTGCCTGGAACTGGTGAGCGAACTGCAGGAACTCGATCCGGCCCAGGTCGTGATCGGCTGGCCGGAAGGCGAGCCTTTCCGCGTCAGCAGGAAGGTGAGCTCGCAATCGGTTCGCGTGAACATCAAGCGTGACAAGGACTGGTTCGCCGCGAATGGCGACGTGGCCATCGACGAGGGCCGCGTGATGGATTTACGCGAGCTGCTCGACAAGGTGCGCGCCGGCGACGGCCGTTTCGTCGCCTTGGGGGACAACCAGTTCCTGGCGCTGACCAACGAACTGCACCGGCGCCTGCTGGACGTCGCCGCCTTCACGGACGCCGATGGCGAGGTGTTGCGTGTCCATCCGCTGGCCAGCTTCGCGCTGGAAGAACTGGCCCTCGGCGCCGGTGGCGTCGAAGCCGATCAAGCCTGGCGCGCGCACATCAAGAAGATGGCGGACAACGCGGCCTACGAGCCGCAGCTGCCGTCCACGCTGCAGGCCGAGCTGCGCGACTACCAGCGCGAGGGCTTCGACTGGCTGGCGCGCCTGGCGCACTGGGGGGTGGGCGCCTGCCTGGCCGACGACATGGGACTCGGCAAGACCCTGCAGGCGCTGGCGCTGATGCTGCTGCGCGCCCCGGACGGCCCGGCCCTGGTGGTCGCCCCGACCTCGGTCTGCACCAACTGGATCGCGGAAGCCGAACGCTTCGCGCCGACCTTGAACATCAAGCTGTTCGGGCCGGGCGAGCGCGCCGAAATGATCGCGCAAGCGGGCAACTTCGACGTCATCGTCGCCAGTTACGGCTTGCTGCAGCTGGAAGCGCCGCTGTTCGCGAAAAAGCGCTGGCACACGATCGTGATGGACGAGGCGCAGTCGTTCAAGAATGCCGCCACGCGCCGTTCGCAGGCGGTGATGGCGCTGCAGGGCGACTTCCGGATGGTGGCCACCGGCACGCCGCTGGAAAACCACCTGGGAGAACTCTGGAACCTGTTCCGCTTCATCAACCCGGGCCTGCTCGGCACGGCCGACCAGTTCCAGCTGCGCTTTGCCGGCCCGATCGAAAAGGCGCAGCTCAATGGACACGACAAGCGCGCCGAAAGTGCGGCGCGCGCGCGCCTGAAGCGCCTGACGCAGCCCTTCATCCTGCGCCGCACCAAGGCGCAGGTGCTGACCGAGCTGCCGCCGCGCACCGAGATCGTGCTGCCGGTCGAACTCAGTGCGCAGGAGATGGCGCTGTACGAATCGCTGCGCCGCGAAGCGCTCGACAAGCTGGCCTCGCTGGAAGCGCCGCAAAGCCAGAAGTCGATCGCGATCCTGGCCGAGATGATGCGCTTGCGGCGCGCCTGCTGCAATCCGGAGCTGGTCGCGCCCGGCCTCGGGATCGCCAGCAGCAAGCTGGCGACCTTCGCGCACCTGGTCGAGGGCCTGCTCGAGAACCGCCACAAGGTGCTCGTGTTCAGCCAGTTCGTCGATCACCTGTCCCTGATCCGCGCCCACCTGGACGGGCGCGGCATCGGCTACCAGTACCTGGACGGCGCGACGCCGATGCAGGAACGTAAGAAGCGGGTGGACGCCTTCCAGGCCGGAGACGGAGATTTGTTCCTCATCAGCCTGAAGGCGGGCGGGGTCGGCATCAACCTCACGGCGGCCGATTACGTAATCCACATGGACCCGTGGTGGAACCCTGCGGTCGAGGACCAGGCCTCGGACCGCGCACACCGCATGGGCCAGCTGCGGCCGGTGACGATCTACCGGCTGGTGGCGCGCCACACGATCGAGGAAGGCATCGTCGACCTGCACCGCCACAAGCGCGACCTGGCCGACAGCCTGCTCGAGGGCGGCGACCTGTCGGCGCGCATGGCGCCGGGCGAGATGCTGGCCATGCTGCAGCAGGGGCTGGGCGGCTGAACCCGGCATCTGGCGCTGCCGGGCATGCCATGGCGCCGGTCCAGGCGATCGGCCTGCGGGGCAGCGCGATCCGCGCGAAAAATGCTAATCTTGCGCGCTGCCGTGCCGCCGCGTCGAAACCTGCAGCGGCGCCGCCCACCCGAATCCCCATCCTTACGGGCCGAACACCATGATGAAATCGAAACTCGTGCTGGCAGCCATGATCGCCAGCCTCGCGCTGGCACCGGCCAGCGCCAAGCAAGCCAGACCATCGAAGCCGAAAGCGGCCAAGGTCGTCAAACCGCAGGCCGGCGCCAAGCGCGTCGCCGCCCCTGCCGCCAAGAGCAAGGGCAAGAAGGGCAAGGCCGCCGTCGCCGCCGCCGCCGTGGCCGCTGTCGCGGCGCAGCCGGCCCAGGCGCAGACCCCGGCGCCGGTCCTGGCATCGAACGAGAAGCGCCTCGACCGCCGCGCCGACTCGCTCAGCATGCAATACCTGACGGCGCTCTGGCGCGTCGATCCGGAAGGCGCGATCGCGGTCGGCAAGTTCGATGCCGCGGCCAGCCTGACGGTTCCGGACGCCGCCACGCGCGCCAAGAAACTCGCTTTCAGCAACGAGTGGCTCGAAAAATTCCGCAAGATCGACCCGCGCCAGCTGTCGCCGCGCCAGCGCACCGACCTCGCCCTCTTGGTCAACAAGCTGGAAAACGACCGCTGGCGCCTGACGACGCTGCGCGAGTTCGAATGGAACCCGGCGCAGTACAACGTGGCCCAGCCGCTCGACCTGATCCTCAATACCGACTACGCGGCCAAGCCGCAGCGCCTGCGCACGATCCTCAAGCGCCTGGCCAACGTGCCGGCCTATTACCAGGCAGCGCAAGCGTCGCTCGTGAATCCGACGCGCGAGCACACGCAGCTGGCCCTTTCGCAGGCGCCGGGCACGCTGGTGGTGCTGGCAGATCTGGGCCAGGCCGCGCAAGGCTCGATCCTGAATGCCCAGGAAAAGGCGCTGTTCGCGCGCCGCGTCGCCGCGGCCGGCAGCGCGGTGCTCGGCTATGTCGACTTCCTGACGAACCTGGAAAAGACGCAATCGGCCAGCGGCACCGCGCGTCCGTTCAGGCTGGGCAAAGCCCTGTACGAACAAAAATTCGCGCTCGAGATCCAGTCGGCCAGCAGCGCCGAGCAAACCTACCGCAAGGCGCTCGCCGCGCGCGAGGAGCTCATCGCGCGCATGAATGCGATCTCGGACGAACTTTGGCCGCGCTACATGGCCGGGACAGCCAAGCCGGGCGACCGCTTCCAGAAGATCGGCATGCTGATCGACCGCCTCTCGACGCGCCACGTCGCGCGCGAAAACTTCTTCCCCGAGATCCGGCGCCAGATCCCGCTGCTGCAGGACTGGGTGATCAAGAACGATTTGTTGACGCTCGATCCGGGCAAACCGCTGGAAGTGCGCGAGACGCCGATGTACCAGCGCGGCGTGGCCGGCGCCAGCATCGATGCGCCAGGCCCCTACCGTCCGAAGGACAAGACCTATTACAACGTCACGCCCCTGGATGGCTTGTCGGCGGAGCAGGCCGAGAGCAGCCTGCGCGAGTACAACGAATGGATCCTGCAGATCCTGAACATCCACGAAGCCATCCCCGGCCACTACGCCCAGCTGGTGCATGCGAACCGTTCGCCGTCGCTGGTGAAATCGCTGTTCGGCAATGGCGCCATGGTCGAGGGCTGGGCCGTCTACGGCGAGCGCATGATGCTCGAATCGGGCTATGGCGGCAACGCCCCCGAGATGTGGCTGATGTACTCGAAATGGAACCTGCGCAGCGTCACCAACACCATCCTCGATTACTCGGTACACGTGAACGGCATGGGCCGCGAGGAGGCGCTCGACCTGTTGACGCGCCAGGCCTTCCAGACACGCCAGGAGGCCACCGAAAAATGGCGGCGCGTGCAGCTGTCCTCGGTGCAGCTGACCAGCTATTTCAGCGGCTATGCCGACATCATGGAATTGCGCGAGCAACGCAAGCAGGCGCTGGGCGAGCGCTTCAACCAGAAGCAGTTCCACGACCAGTTCCTCAGCTACGGGAATGCGCCGGTGAAGATGATCGCGGAGCTGATGCAGGACTGATGCGGACGATCTGAAAACAACGAACCGGGGCCGCGCGCCCCGGTTTTTTTCATGCCCGCGGCGAGCTTGACTGCCGCGGTTTGATGGCTGACAAATGATGCTATAGGGCAAACCTTAGGATCGGAGGCTGGCGCATTTTTCCTCCACCTCACCCAAGGACCCTGTATGAAAGCGATCCGCGTTCCGCTGTTGATTTCCCTCCTGTCCGTTGCGCTGGCCGGCTGCGGCACGACGCCGACCATCGGCGCCTCCGGCGCCAAGACGGTGGCCACGGGCGCCGCCGGCGGCGCCACTGCCGTGAATGCCAGCGGACAGCTCGAAAAATGCGACCGCACGCTCGGTACGCTGTCGATCGTCGAGGAATCGAACCAGCCCTGGCTCCAGCAGTTCACCGCCGAGTACCGGATGCAAAGCACGGTGCCGCTGCTGCGCATGATCGTGCAGCAGTCGAACTGCTTCGCCATCGTCGAGCGCGGCCAGGTGTTTCGCAACATGCAGGCCGAGCGCACGCTGATGGACGCAGGCGAGCTGCGCAAGACCAGCAACCTCGGCAAGGGGCAGATGGTCGCCGCCGACTACACCGTCACGCCCTCGGTCACCTTCAGCGCCAAGGGCACCAGCAACTACGGGGCCCTGCTTGGCGGGCGCATCGGCATGGTTGCCTCGCTGGTCGGCAGCTCGATGAAATCGAACGAGGCCTCGACGATGCTGCTGTTGATCGACAACCGCTCGGGTCTGCAGCTGGCCGCGGCCGAGGGCAGCGCCCAGAACTGGGACCTGGGCCTGATGGCCGGCTTCTTCCAGCACGGCCTGGCCGGCGCCAGCGGCTACAGCCGGACGCCGCAGGGCAAGGTGCTGGCCGCCTCGTTCATGGATTCGTACAACCAGCTGGTGAAAGCCGTGCGCAGCTATAAAGCGCAGTCGGTCGCCGGCGGCATGGGCAATGGCGGCCTGTTAAAGACCAACTGAGGAACGCCACGCATGCTGTGCAAAACCGCACAAGCGGCGTGCCTGCGCGCCGCTTGTGCGGCTTGGGAGCAGGTCTAGAATACCCTGGCGACTTCCCGTCGCGATACACCATACCGACAGCGGAGACCGGCCAATGCCTACCCTTCCCCCGCCCGCCTCCTAGCGTTCAGTCGCAAGCTGCCTGCTCTCCCGTTTCACCTATCCCGGTGCGTCCAGTGCGACGCCGTCGCGTCCTCGCGCCCGGGTCGATCATCGTGTTTCACGCAACGGAGGCGTCACATGGCATGTTCGTTTCGTCAGGCGGCCCGCCAGGCTGTCCTTTTCGCCGCATTGATTCCCTGGGCCGGCGCCCAGGCCCAGGTGCAGGCCGGACCCGGGACCTGGTCCGGCAACCAGACCTGGGCCAGCGATACCGTCAACGGCGGCGCCCTGACCGGTTACTACTATTGGCCCGCCACCGCGCCTGTGCTGGCCGGCAAGCGCGCGCTGGTGCTGGTGCTGCACGGCTGCTCCCAGAGCGCCGCCGGCGACGTCATCGACGGCGCGGCCGACAAGGGCTATAACTGGAAAGGCGTGGCCGACAGCTACGGCGCCGTGATCCTGGCCCCGAACGCCACCGGCAACCTGTACGGCTCGCACTGCTGGGACTGGGCGAAAAGCACCCACAGCCGCAGCACCGGCCACTCCGGCATCCTGCTCGATCTGATCAACCGCTTCGTCAGCAACCCGCAGTACGCGATCGACCCGAAACAGGTGTATGTCGCCGGTCTCTCCTCGGGCGGCGCCCAGACCATGGTGATGGGCTGCCTGGCGCCGGACATCTTCGCCGGCATCGGCATCAACGCCGGCCCGCCGCCGGGCGTGACGACCTTGCAGATCGGCGCGGTGCCGTCCGGCTACACGGCCACCACGGCCGCCAACAACTGCAAGAACCTGGCAGGCGCCAATCTCCCGCAATTTTCCACCCAGGTGGCCGGCGTCATCTGGGGTACCAACGACTACACGGTGGCGCAGGCCTACGGCCCGCTCGACGCGGCGGCGATGCGCATCGCCTATGGCGGCACGTATGCCAAGGGCGTGGCCGCCACCGTGCCGACCGGCGGCAGCAACATCCCGTACACGGATGCGAACGGCAAGGTGCGTACCTCGGAAATCACCGTCACCGGCATGGGCCACGCCTGGCCGGCCGGCAGCGGCGGCCAGAGCGGGAACTATGTCGACGCCACCAAGGTGAATTACCCTGCCTTCGTGATGGACTTCTGGTTCAAGAACAACCTGCGCGTGGCCCGCGTCGCGCCGCCGTCGATGAGCTCGTGCAGCGCCGGCGTGTCCGGTTCCACCGTCACGGTCAACGGGGCGGCCAGCGGCACCATCGGCAGCTATCACGTGGTCTTGAACGGGCCGACGCCGGTCAACGATGCGGCCGCCGGCAGCGGCGCCAGTTTCAGCAAAGCCTATGCGGCGCGCGCCGACGGCTATTACAGCGGCAGCGTGACGGCGACCGACAGCGGCACCGGGTTGACGTCCACCGCCTGCGCCATCGCCCAGTTCCTGGTGGGCGCGCCACCGGCCTTGCAGGCCCCGGCCAATCTCGCGGTCGGCGCGCGCACGGCCGCCAGCATCGCGCTGAGCTGGAACGCGTCGAACGGCGCCACCGGCTACAACGTCTACCGCAACGGGACCAAGGTCAATGCGTCGGCGGTCGCGGCCACCAGCTACACCGACACCGGCCTGGCGGCAGCCACCAGCTACAGCTATCAAGTCTCGGCGCTCGGCAACGGCGGCGTGGAGAGCGCGCGCTCGGCGACGGTGACCGGCAGCACCACGTCCGGGTTTGCCTGCACCACGACCAGCGCCAGCAACTACACGCATGTGCAGGCCGGGCGCGCCCACGACAGCGGCGGCTATGCGCTGGCGAACGGCTCGAACCAGAACATGGGCCTGAACAATACCTTCTATACGTCCACGCTGGCGCAAACCTCGGCCGGCTATTACATCATCGGCAATTGCCCGTAACCGAAGGCGCAGGACCTTGCCGGGGCCGCTGCCCCGGTTTTTTTTCGCCCATCCGTGCACCCGCCCCGGATCAACCGTTGCAGTCGGGTCACGCGCGCAGGCTTTGCTTACATTGTTTTCCGATTAACTCTAGAATAAAACCGCCAAGCGGACTCTGGTTTCGCTGTGCAAAACAATAACCATGGAGACCTTCGATGAAAAAGCAGCTCAGCATTTTCGTATCGCGTCGGCACATCGCCCCCCTGCTGGCGGCACTTGTCCTGTCCGCCTGCGGCGGCAGCGACGACGACACGGCGCGCCTGCCGCAGGCAGCGGTGACACCGGTTCCCTTCGCTGCGGCGCCGGAACCGGCACGGGCGCAGGACACGCGCACCTTCGCCCCGGTCCAGACCGCGGCGACCTTCGCGGCGCTGGCCGGCACGCCCGCCACCGACCGCTGGTCGGGCATCCTGAACAATACGAGCTACCAGGTCGAGGTGCCGACGAACTGGAACGGCATGCTGGTGATGTACGCGCACGGCTATGCCGGCGAAGGCGCCAACCTGTCGGTGTCGCCGCCGGCGATCCGGCGCCATTTGCTGAGCCAGGGCTATGCCTGGGCGGCCTCGAGCTACAGCAAGAATTACTATGACGTGCGCGCCGGCGTGGAAGACACGAACGCGCTGGCGATCGAATTCGTCAACATCGCGCGCCAGAACGGCCGCACCCTGGCGGCCCCATTCAAAACCTACATCATGGGCGTGTCGATGGGCGGGCATATCACGGCCGCCGCCGTCGACGAGGAGAACATCGCCACCGCCAACAACCGCATCCGCTACAACGGCGCCTTGCCGATGTGCGCCGTGCTGGGCGACACCGAGCTGTTCGATTATTTTGCCGCCTACCAGAGCGCGGCCCAGGTCGAAGCCGGCATGCCCGCCACCAGCTGGCCGGTGGCGAACTGGGCGGCCATCGCGCCGCAGGTGCAGGCCAAGCTGTTCTCCAGCTTCCCGGGCGGCACCCCGAACGGCCCGGCCGTGCCGACGGCGCAGGGCCTGCGCCTCAAGCAGATCGTCCAGAACCTGACCGGCGGCCCGCGCCCGCTGTTCGACCTTGCCTACGCCGGTCCGCTGCAGGCCACCGTCTGGGGCACCTTCGGACGCGACGGCAAGATCAACGGCATCCTGAGCGAGGACGTGGTGAGCACCAGGGACATCGTGTTCCAGCTCGATGCCGACCCGGCCCTGAGCGCCGAGGAGCAGGCGTACAACGCGTCGATCTTCCGCGTCCAGGCCCAGCCCGATGCGAACCGCCTGCGCCGCGACGGCCTGCGCTGGGTGCCGAAGACGAATGCCCTGATCAGGGTCCCGATGGTCACCATCCACACCCTGGGCGACATGTACGTGCCCTTCAGCATGGAGCAGATCTACAAGCGCCGCGCCGATGCGGCCGGCACGGCCGGCTTGCTGGTGCAGCGCGCGATCCGCGGCATCAGCCACTGCGACTTCACGCTCGCCGAGCAGGTCGCGGCCTTCGAGGCGATGGTGAAATGGGAGCAGCAGGGAATCAAGCCCGAAGGCGACGACGTCCTCACGCCCGCGGTGCTAGCCGATCCGAAGTACGGCTGCAAATTCACCGACAACACGCCGTCCGAGGGCGACAGCGCGACGCTGCTGAACACGCGCAGATCGCTGCCGCAGTGCAGCGGCACCTGAGGCGCCACGGCCGACCCGATAAGGCCGGCGCATGAAAAAAGCCGGGCCGATTCGCATCGGCCCGGCTTTTTACCTTGCGGCGCCGATCAGAAGTTGACGCGGAACTGGGCGCCCGCGGTGCGCGGCTCGTTCAGGATACCGGTCAGGTTATTGAAATCGATGGCGCCGACGATCTGCACGCGGTCGGTGATGTTGCGTGCAAAGGCCGCCACTTCGTACTTGCCGTCGCCCCACTTGTAGCCGACGCGCAGGCCGCCTTCGACCAGCGACCTGGCCTTGTACTCGCGCGCTTCGTACAGGAACATGTTGTAGGTGCTGCGGTAAGCCCAGTCGGTGTAGGCGAAGAAGTCGCCCTCGCCCAGCGGGACCGTGTAGCGCAGGCTGAAGTTGGCCTGCCACTTCGGCGCGCGCGGCATCGGGTTGCCGTCGATGCGCACGGTGCCGGCGAACGGGCCGGCCGGATCGGTGACCGTGCAGCCGGCCAGGGCGCCGGTGTTGGCGAAGTTGCCGCATTGCTGGACGAACAGCGACGCATCCTTGATCTCGGTATCGTTGTAGCTGGCGCCCAGGGTCATGCGCAGCGAGTCGCTCAGCACGGCCTGCAGGTCGAGCTCGACGCCCTGGCCGGTGACCCGGTCGGCGTTGATCAGCTGGTTCATGTTGATCACGCCGCTGCCGGCGGTGAGCTGCTTGTCTTTCACGCGGTACTGGAAGACGCTGGCCGAGACGCGCGCGCGGCGGTCGAACAGGTCTTGCTTGATGCCGGCCTCGTAGGACAGGGCTTTCTCGGCGTCGGCGAACGATGGACGGTCGGCCAGGCCGTTCAGGCGGCCCTGCATGCTCGGTGCGCGGTAGCCGGTGGCGACGCGCGCGAACAGGTTCGTGTCCTTGTTCAGCGCATACGTGCCGGAGAGGTCCCAGCTGACGTTGTCCGAATCGTTATGGATGCCGAAGGGGCCGGCGGTGGTGGCTTCGACGCGGCGTGCCGAGAAATCCTTCTTGTCGCTGGTGTAGCGCAGGCCGGCGCGCAGTTTGAGTTGCTCGGAGACCGCGTAGTTCAGCGAACCGAAGGCTGCCCACGACTTGGTCGACTGGTCCTGGGTGGCGTAGAACGGATTTTGCGGATTGCCCGGCGCGAGCGAATCGAAGCTGATGCTGTCGATGCGGATGTCTTCCTTGAAGAAGAACAGGCCGCCGATCCACTGCAGCGGACCGGGCACGTTCGACTCGGCGCGGAACTCCTGCGTGTACTGCTTGTGCTCGGGCAGCAGGTCGGCCGTCTCGACGACGAAGGGAATGAAGCCGGGGCCCATCGGCTGCGCGTAGACGGCGCCGAAACCGCCGTCGACGTCGGCGCGGCTGAAGAAGTCGGCCGTCTCGTAGCCGGTGATCGAGTGCAGGGTCACGCGGTCGAGGTTCCAGCGCAGGCGCATGTTGGCGCCCTTGGTGCGCAGGGTCTGCTCGTTGACGCCATCGGTCGGATAGCTGCCGTAATCGAAGCCGTCGACCAGCGCGTTGGTGCCCTTCTTGATGATGTTCGCGCGGAACAGCGTGGCATTGTTGTCGAGGTCGCGGCCATGGAGGTTGAACAGGGCGCTGAATTGCCTGTTCGGCTGCACCAGCACCTGCACGCGGGCGGCGGTGTCGGTATAGCCTTCGAAGTCGCGGGTGCCGGTTGGACGCGGGTTGTGCACGCGGTCGTCGCGCACGTTCGACTGCAGCGACACGCGCGCGGCCACCGTCTCGCTGATCGGCAGGTTGTAGGCCCCTTCGGCATTGAAGGAGCGGTGGGTGGCGAAGCCGCCGCTGAAGTAACCCTCGGTCTTGCCCAATACCGGACGCACCGAATCGAACTTGATCACGCCGGCCGGCGAGTTGCGGCCGAACAGCGTGCCCTGCGGGCCGCGCAGCACCTCGACCTGTTCGACGTCGAACACCGGGAAGCCTTTCAACATCGGGCTTTCCTGGACGATGTCGTCGACCACCAGGCCCACCGGCTGCGATGCATTCAGGTCGAAGTCGGTATTGCCCTGGCCGCGGATATAAAAGCGCGGGAAGGAGCGGCCATAGTCGGATTCGACGTTCAGGCTCGGCGCGCGGCTGGCGAGGAAACGGATGTCCTGGCCGCCGGCAGTGACTGCCCCGAGGCGGTCGCCGCTGAAGGTGGTGATCGCCATCGGCACGTCCTTGATGTTCTCGGCGCGGCGCTGGGCCGTCACGATCACGACGTCGAGGCGCTGTCCGGACTGCGCGTCGGCCTGCGCGGCAGGCGTTTCCTGCGCCGGCGCGGCTGCCTCCTGGGCCTGGCTTGCCTGCAGCGGGAAGGCGCTGGCGACGGCCATGAACATGAGGGTGCGGCAGCTTGGGAAGGACAGGCGGGATCCTGGACGTTTCATCGTATTCCTTAAGTAGCGGAGAAAACCGGCGACAATATTTGCAGCGGCGCAAAAGCGCATGAACGCTGGGCAAAATTGCAAAAGCGGAATTATATCAACGCGCTATCCCGTAATGACGGGATTTCCGCACAATGATGTTTTTTCACACCCTGGGGAAAGGAACCGTTTTGCGCAAGACAAAGCCGGGCAAGCCCGGCTTCATCGATCGTGGCGCGCTCGCTCAGGCCGGCTCTTCCGGCGCTTGCGTCATGCGCGTAAACATCGGCGCGACCAGCAAGCCCAGTTCGAACAGCAGGCACATCGGAATGGCCAGGGCCAGCTGGCTGACCACGTCCGGCGGCGTGACGATGGCGGCGATGACGAAGGCGCCCACGATCAGGTAGGGACGGATCGATTTGAGCTTCTCGACGCTGACAATGCCCATGCGCACCAGGATCACGACCACCACCGGCACCTCGAAGGTGGCGCCGAAGGCCAGGCACATCGACATCACGAAGTCGAGGTAGTTCTCGATGTCGGGCATGACGGCGATCGAGGACGGGGCGAATTCGGCAATGAAATGGAATACGCGGCCGAAGACGAGGAAATAGCAGAACGCGACGCCGCCGATGAACAGCGCCGAGGACGAGATCACCAGTGGCAGCACCAGCCGCTTCTCGTGCGCGTACAGGCCAGGGGCGACGAAGGCCCACAGCTGGTAGAAGACCCAGGGTAGCGCGACGATCAGCGCGAGCATGAGCGTGACCTTCATCGGCACCAGGAAGGGCGCGACGACGCCGGTGGCGATCATTTTCGCACCCGGCGGCAGCGAGGCGAGCATCGGCTCGGCGAGGAAGTCGTAGATTTCCTTCGGCCCCGGCCAGATCATCAGACCGATGCAGACGATCGCCACGCCGATGATGGCCTTGACGAGGCGGTCGCGCAGTTCGACGAGGTGGGAAATGAAGGTTTCTTCGACTGGCGCTTCTTCGGTCATGTAGTTCTAAAAGAATGAATTCGTGGATTTCACGCCAGGGCGGAACTTGCGCACGCGCGCAGCGCCCGACAGCACCCGGGTCTTGGCGCCGTTGCGGTGCTTGTACCAGGCCGGCACGGCGGAGCTGCGCACGAGTTTCTTGCGCCGGAAATCCTTGGCCTTGCGCTCGAGGTTATCCATGCTGGCGGCAGGCGCCGGCGCGCTCGGCTGGATATCGCCGCGCCAGGCGGCCTCGACTTCCTGGACGCTGCTCTGCATGTGGAACTCGACATCCGACTTGAACTCGGCCGCGCTGTCGTGCACCTCTTTTTGCAGGTTGCGCAGCTCGTCGAGCTGGATTTCGCGGCTGACCTCGGACTTGACGTCGTGCAAGTAGCGCTGGGCGCGGCCATACAGCGTGCCGGCCATGCGCGCTACCTTCGGCAGCTTTTCAGGGCCGATCACGATCAGCGCCACCACACCGATGATGGCCAGCTTCGACAATCCCAGATCGATCATACGGCGGCGACCGGATTACGAACGGTGCTTTTCACGGGTCTCGACGTCGATCGTCGATTTGTCCGCGACCTGGCTCGGGTGGACGGTGGTCGTGGTCGTCGTATTGACGGTCGACTTTTCTTCGTCGCCCTTGACGCCATCCTTGAAGCCCTTGACGGCCTTGCCGATGTCGGAACCCACGTTGCCCAGCTTTTTGGTGCCGAACAGCAGCACCACCACGACCAGCACGATGACCCAGTGCCAAATGCTCATTGAACCCATTTCGATCTCCTCAGCAGGCGCCCGGCGCCCGCAATCGTTAAAGCCTGGTTGATACCTACGGCGCCAGTATAAGCCATGCTGGCGTTGGTGACGCTTAGTAATCCCTTAGCAAGCGCTCAGGTGCCGAGGCCGCGCCAGGGGCGTTCGCCGCCATACACGTGCATGTGCAGGTGATAGACCTCCTGCCCGCCGTTGGGACCGGTGTTGATCAGGGTCTTGTAGCCGCCGCTGCGCTTGCCGTCGGCGTTGGTCGTCACCGCCACGCCATGTTCGGCAGCAAGCCTGGGCGCCAGCGCCAGCATCTTGCCCAGCAGCGCCGTGTGCTCGGCGCCCACGTCGGACAAGGTGTCGAGGTGCCGCTTCGGAATCACCAGCAAGTGCACCGGCGCGGCCGGATTGATGTCCTTAAACGCGAGCAGGTCCTCGTCTTCGAACACGACGTGCGCCGGAATCTGCCCGGCGGCAATCTTACAGAAAATGCAGTGCTCCATACCTGTCTCCAATCTTTGTTGCTGCGGCAACTGCACCGCAGGACAATCCGAACCATCTTAATCGAGGACGATGACGGCGCCGTGACGCCGCGCCATCAGTCTGCCTTGCGCGAGGCCTTTTCGTCCAGGCCGGACAAGCCCTCGCGGCGCGCCAGCTCGTCGATCACTTGCTGCGGCGTGAGATCGAACCTGGCCAGCAGCACCATCGAATGGAACCACAGGTCGGCCACTTCGTACACCAGCGCGGCCGACTCGCCGGAGACGCGCGCATCTTTCGCCGCCATCACGGTCTCGACCGCCTCTTCACCGATCTTTTTCAGGATCGCATCGTCGCCCTTGGAAAACAGCTTGGCGACATACGAGGTCGCCGGGTCGCCGCCGTTTTCCAGCTTGCGCGATTCGATCGTTTGCGCCAGGCGCGCCAGGGTCGTGCTCATGGGGCCTTCTTGTTCGTGTAAATCGTCTCCGGGTCCTGCAGCACCGGTTCCACCGCCTGCCAGTCGTCGCCGTCGAATTTCTGGTAGAAGCAGGAATGGCGCCCGGTGTGGCAAGCGATGCCGCCGGCCTGCTCGATCTTGAGCAGCACCACGTCTTCGTCGCAGTCGAGGCGCATCTCCAGCACTTTTTGCGTGTGCCCGGATTCCTCGCCCTTGTGCCAGAGTTTTTTGCGCGAACGGCTCCAGTACACCGCTTCGCCCAGTTCGGCCGTGCGCGCCAGGGCATCGCGGTTCATCCAGGCGAACATCAGGATGTCGCCCGTGGCGGCTTCCTGGGCGATGACGGGCACCAGCCCGTTTTCGTCCCAGCGCACTTTTTTCAGCCAGGCCGCATTGGCCGTCGTCGAATGGGGCATGCTCACTCCAGGCGCATCGGGATGCCCAGGCCGGCCATGAAGCGTTTCGCTTCGCCGACCGTGTGCTGCCCGTAGTGGAAGATGGATGCGGCCAGCACCGCGTCGGCATGACCGGCCAATACGCCATCGGCCAGGTCCTGCAGGCCGCCGACCCCGCCCGAGGCGATCACGGGGATGCCGACCGCATCGGAGACGGCGCGCGTCAGGCCCAGGTCGAAACCGGATTTGGTGCCGTCGCGGTCCATGCTGGTGAGCAGCAATTCGCCCGCGCCCAGCTTTTCCAGCTCGATCGCCCATTCGACCGCATCGATGCCGGTCGCGTTGCGTCCGCCGTGGGTGAACACTTCCCATTTGCCGGGGCCGGCCTGCTTGGCATCGATGGCCACGACGATGCACTGGGCGCCGTGCTTTTGCGAGGCCTCGAACACCAGCTGCGGATTCTGCACGGCCGAGGTGTTCATGCTGACCTTGTCGGCGCCGGCATTGAGCAGGCGGCGCACGTCTTCCACGCGGCGCACGCCGCCGCCGACGGTGAGCGGAATGAAGACGGTCGAGGCGACCGCTTCGATGATCGGCAGGATCAGGTCGCGGTTGTCGGAAGAGGCGGTGATGTCGAGGAAAGTGATTTCGTCGGCGCCCTGGCCGTCGTAACGGCGGGCGATTTCGACCGGGTCGCCGGCATCGCGCAGTTCGGTGAAATTGACGCCCTTGACGACGCGCCCTCCGGTGACGTCGAGGCAGGGAATGATGCGTTTTGCGAGCATAGTGTTTCCCAGGCCTGTCAAGCCTGTTCGCCCTCGGTCAGTTCGTCGGCGCGCGCCTGGGCCGACGCCAGGTCGATCGTGCCTTCGTAGATCGAGCGGCCGCAGATCACGCCTTCGATGCCTTCGTCCTGCACCGCGCACAGCGCCTCGACGTCGGCCAGGTTGTGCAGGCCGCCCGAGGCGATGATCGGGATGCGCACCGCTTGCGCCAGGCGCACGGTCGCTTCGATGTTGATGCCGCCCATCATGCCGTCACGGCCGATGTCCGTGTAGATGATCGATTCGACGCCGTAGCCCTCGAATTTCCTGGCCAGGTCGATGACTTCGTGGCCGCTCATCTTGCTCCAGCCGTCGGTGGCGACCTTGCCGTCTTTCGCGTCGAGGCCGACGATGATGGAACCCGGGAAGGCGCCGCAGGCGTCGTGCAGGAAGCCCGGATTCTTGACGGCGGCGGTGCCGACGATGATGTAGCTGATGCCGTCGTCGAGGTAGCGCTCGATGGTGTCGAGGTCGCGGATGCCGCCGCCCAGCTGGACCGGGATCTCGTCGATGCCGTTTTCTTCGGCATATTCCTGCACGACCTGCAGGATCGACTTGATGGCCGGCTCGTTCTTCGGCTTGCCCGCGAAGGCGCCGTTCAGGTCGACCAGGTGCAGGCGGCGCGCGCCCTTCTTGAGCCAGTGCAGGGCCATTTCGGCGGGGTCTTCGGAAAAGACGGTGGCGAGGTCCATATCGCCCTGTTGGAGGCGAACGCAGTGACCGTCTTTCAGGTCGATGGCGGGGATCAGCAGCATGGTCGGTATCGTGTAGTTGGCGGAAACGGTAGCGTGAACGCGCGCGTTCACGGATTCCAGTGGATGAAATTGTGATACAGGCGCAGTCCGGCGGCCGCGCTTTTTTCGGGGTGAAACTGGGTGGCGACGATATTGTCGCGCGCAACGGCGCAGGTGTAGGCGCCGCCGTAGTCGGCTTCGCCGATGGTGTCGCCTGCGTGTTCGGGCGCGACGTAATAGCTGTGCACGAAATAGAAATAGCTGGCGTCGTCGACGCCGTTCCACAGCGGGTGCGAGCGCGTTTGCCGGACGCGGTTCCAGCCCATCTGCGGCACCTTGAAGCGCGAGCCGTCGGCCTGCAGCTTGCCGTCGAGCTGGAAGCGTACCACCTTGCCCGCGAACAGGCCCAGGCCCGGCGTGCCGCCATTTTCCTCGCTCTCGTCGAACAGCATCTGCTCGCCGACGCACACGCCCATGACCGGACGGCTGTTCACGGCCCGCAGCAAGGCTTCTTCGGCGCCGGACTCGCGCAGGCTGGCCATGCAGTCGCGCATCGCGCCCTGCCCCGGCAGCACGATGCGGTCGGCCGCATCGATGTCGGCCGCCTTGTTCGACACCAGGATCTGCGCTTGCGGCGCGGCCGCGCGCAGCGCCTGCGCCACCGAGCGCAGGTTGCCCAGGCCGTCGACCACCACAATCTTGTTCGTCATGGCTCTACAGGCTGCCTTTGGTCGAAGGGATGATGCCGGCGGCGCGCTCGTCGAGCGTGGTCGCCATGCGCAGCGCGCGCCCGAAGGCCTTGAACACGGTCTCGCACTGGTGGTGCGCGTTCACGCCGCGCAGGTTATCGATGTGCAGGGTCACGCCGGCGTGGTTCACGAAGCCGCGGAAGAATTCGCCCGTCAGGTCGACATCGAAGCTGCCGATCATCGCGCGCGTCCACGGGATGTGCATTTCCAGGCCCGGACGGCCCGAGAAATCGATCACCACGCGCGACAGCGCCTCGTCCAGCGGCACGTAGGCGTGGCCGTAGCGGGTCATGCCCTTCTTGTCGCCGACGGCCTTGGCGATGGCCATGCCGAGCGTGATGCCGGTGTCCTCGACGGTGTGGTGGGCGTCGATGTGCAAGTCACCCACTGCCTCGACTTCCAGGTCGATCATGCCGTGGCGCGCGATCTGGTCGAGCATGTGGTCGAGGAAGGGCACGCCGGTGTTGAGTTTCTGGCGGCCGGTGCCGTCGAGATTGAGCGAAACCCGGATCTGGGTTTCGTTGGTGTTGCGGGTGATGTCTGCGGTGCGGGTCATGAAAGGGTGCTCGTCTGTTCAGGGCGGCTCACGCTGGCGTGAGCGCGGCCTTGAGGGCATTCAGGAATGCGGAATTTTCTTCCGGGGTGCTGACCGTGACACGGATGCAATTGGCCAGCGATCCATGCATTTTACTCAAATTTTTGATCAGCACCTTCTGGTCCAGGAGTTTTGCGCCAACGGCGGCCGCATCCGGCACGCGCAGGGTGATGAAATTGGCCTTCGATGGAAATACTTGGACTCCCGGCAGCGCCGCCAGTTCGGGCATCATCCGCTCACGCTCGGCAATGATGCTGGCGGCCTGGGCGTCGAGCACGTCGATATGGTCGAGCACGAATTCGGCCGCCACCTGGGTCAGCACGTTGACATTGTAGGGCGGGCGCACCTTCTCGAACTCGGCCAGCAGGCGCGGATGCGCCGTCATGTAGCCGAGGCGGATGCCGGCCAGGCCGAGCTTGGAGACGGTGCGCATCACGACCACATTGTCATGCTCGGGCAGGCTGCCCATGAGCGTCGTACCGGCGAACGGCTGGTAGGCTTCGTCGATCACGACGATGCCCTTGTCGCCCAGCGCCTCGACGATGGCGTCGACGTCGCCCGTATCGAACAGGTTGCCGGTCGGGTTGTTCGGGTAGGCCAGGAAGACCACCGCCGGCTGGTGCAGGGCGATCGCCGCGAGCATGGCGTCCATGTCGAGCGAGAAATCGTCTTTCAGCTTGACGCCGACGAAGTCGGCGCCCGCGAACTGGGCCGAGCGCGCATACATGACGAAGGCCGGCACCGGTGCCAGCACGCTGGCGCGCCGCTTCTGGTTGGCGACGGTGGTGGTGACGATCTGGATCAGCTCGTCCGACCCGTTGCCGAGCAAGACATCGTAGCCGGCCGGGATGCCGAGCTTGCCGATCACCTTTTCCTTCAGGGTGGCGTAGGACGCCACCGGATAGCGATTCAACACCGCATCGGCCAGGCGCCGGCCCAGCTCCTCGCGCAGCGCGCGCGGCAGCCCGTAGGGGTTTTCCATCGCGTCGAGCTTGAGCAAGCCCGAGGAATCGGGCACGACATAGGCGCTGTTGGCGCGGATGTCTTCGCGGATGACGTTGGCGATCAGGTTGTCGATGAAGCTCATGCTTGTTCCTCGGTGGCGCCGACCGCGCGCATGACCGCCTTGGCGGCGCGCGCGATGCTCTTGCGCTGTTTGATGGTCGGACTCGGCTTGGGCGCGGCCAGGCGCGCGGCGATGATGGCGCAGTATTCCGGGTTCAGTTCGAAACCGGTGAACCGGCGGCCCAGGGCGCGCGCCGCGATGGCGGTGGTGCCGCTGCCCATGAACGGGTCGAGCACGACGCCGCCCGGCGGGCAGGAAGCCTTGATCATGCGTTCGATGATCTCGAGCGGCTTTTGCGTGGGGTGGTCGGCGCGCTCGGGATGCTCGCGGTGCAGGCGCGACACGCTCCACAGGTCCTTCGGGTTGTAGCCGACTTCGAGCCACTTGGCGCCGATGAAGATCGAGCGCGAGCGCGCCTTCTTGGTCGCCGCGTCATACGGGATGCGCACCGCATCGAGGTCGAAATAATAATCCTTGCGGTTCACGAAGAAGCCGATCGTGTCGTGCACGGACGAAAAGCTGCGCACGCTGCCGCCCATCGAGGGCACGCGCCGGTCCCAGATGATCTCGTTCATCATCGTCATGCGCTTCTTCAGCATCACGAAGATCTCCGGCGCGAAGCGCCAGGTCAGGAAGATGTACAGGCTGCCGTTGGCTTTGAGCTTGGGCAGCGCGGCATCGATCCACCCCTCGGTCCAGGCCAGATAGGCGGCGACGCTTTGCTGGTCGGAGCCGTTGCCGTAGTCCTTGCCGAGGTTGTAGGGCGGGTCGGTCAGGAGCAGGTCGACGGAGCCATCGGGGATGCGCGCCAGCCCTGCCAGCGCATCCTCGCAAAAGACCTGGTCGACCCAGCCGGTCATGGGCGCTCGATGCCGGCACCGCGGAGCCGGAGTTCGGCACTGCGCGCGTGCGCCTGCAAGCCTTCGCCATAGGCGATTTCGGCAGCGATCTTGCCGAGCGTCTGGGCGCCGGCCTCGCTCACTTCGATGATCGACGAACGCTTCTGGAAGTCGTACACGCCCAGCGGCGAAGAAAAACGCGCCGTGCGCGAGGTCGGCAGCACGTGGTTCGGACCGCAGCAGTAGTCGCCCAGCGATTCCGACGAAAAGCGGCCGAGGAAAATGGCGCCGGCGTGGCGGATCCGGTCGGCCCACTGGCGCGGGTTCTCGGCCGAGATCTCGAGGTGTTCGGCGGCGATGTCATTGGCGATCGCGCAAGCCTCGGCCATGTCGCGCACCTTGATCAGGGCGCCCCGGTCGGAGAACGAGGTGACGATCGTTTCACGGCGCGTCATCGTCGGCAGCAGCTTGTGGATGCTCGCTTCGACCTGGGCGATGTAATCGGCATCGGGACACAGCAGGATTGCCTGCGCCAGTTCGTCGTGCTCGGCCTGCGAGAACAAATCCATCGCCACCCAGTCCGGATCGGTGGTGCCGTCGCACAGCACCAGGATTTCGGACGGGCCGGCGATCATGTCGATGCCGACCGTGCCGAACACGCGGCGCTTGGCGGCGGCGACGTACGCATTGCCGGGGCCGACGATCTTGTCGACCGCGGGAATGGTCTCGGTGCCGTAAGCGAGCGCGCCGACCGCTTGCGCGCCGCCGATGGTGATCACGCGCGTCACCCCGGCAATCGCGGCGGCCGCCAGCACGATCCGGTTCTTCACGCCGTCCGGGGTCGGCACCACCATCACGATGTCCTTGACGCCGGCAACCTTGGCGGGAATCGCGTTCATCAGCACCGACGACGGGTAGGTGGCCTTGCCGCCGGGGACGTAGATGCCGACGCGGTCCAGGGGCGTGACACGCTGGCCCAGCACAGTGCCGTCGGGCTCGGTGTAGGTGAAGCCGTTCAGTTCATGCTTCTGGCGCTCGTGGAAGACGCGAATGCGCTCGGCGGCGGTCTGCAGCGCGCCACGCTGGGCCTGCGGCAGGCCGTCGAGCGCCGCCTGCAGTTCTTCCTGCGGGACCTCGAAGGCAGCCATGCCGGTGGCGCCGACGCGGTCGAAGCGGTTGGTGTACTCCAGTACCGCGGCGTCGCCGCGCGCTTTCACGTCACGCAGGATGGCCGCCACGCTGGACTCGATCGCATCGTCGGTCTCGGCCTCGAAGGCGAGCAGCGCATGCAACTGCTGCTGGAAGCCGTCCTGGGTGGAATCGAGTGTGCGGATCCGTATCGACATGGTGTCAGCCTTGTGTTTTTGAGGCCCGTTCAAAAGCCTCGATGATGGGTTGCAGGCGCGCGCGCTTGAGTTTCAAGGCCGCCTGGTTGACGACCAGGCGCGAGGAGATCTCCATGATCTTCTCGACTTCGACCAGGTTGTTCGCGCGCAGGGTATTGCCGGTCGAGACCACGTCGACGATGGCGTCCGAGAGCCCGACCAGCGGCGCCAGCTCCATCGAGCCGTACAGCTTGATCAGGTCGACGTGCACGCCCTTGCTGGCGAAGTGCTGGCGCGCGGTGTTGACGAACTTGGTCGCCACGCGCAGGCGCGCGCCCTGGCGCACGGCGCTTTCGTAATCGAAGCCGGCGTTGACCGCCACCGACATGCGGCAGGCGGCGATGTTCAGATCGACCGGCTGGTACAGGCCTTCGCCGCCATGCTCGAGCAGCACGTCCTTGCCGGCCACGCCGAAATCGGCCGCGCCATACTGGACATAGGTCGGCACGTCGGTGGCGCGCACGATCAGCACGCGCACGCCCGGGTCGTTGGTCGCCAGAATCAGCTTGCGTGAAGTTTCCGGGTTTTCGAGGACGCTGATGCCGGCCGAGGCCAGCAGCGGCAGCGTGTCGTCGAAGATCCGGCCTTTCGAGAGCGCCAGGATCAGGCCCGGTTCGGTCGATTGCGTTGCGATACTCATAATGCCCTTATTTGATGCGCACGATCTCGGCGCCGACCTGCGACAGTTTCACTTCCATGCGGTCGTAGCCGCGGTCGAGGTGATAGATGCGGTCGATCAGGGTGGTGCCTTCGGCGGCCATGGCGGCGATCACCAGCGAGGCCGAGGCGCGCAGGTCGGTCGCCATCACTTGCGCGCCGGCCAGGCGCGGGACGCCCTTGATGAAGGCGGTATTGCCCTCGGTCGAGATCTGCGCGCCGAGGCGGTTCATCTCCTGCACATGCATGAAGCGGTTCTCGAAGATCGTCTCGGTCACGCGGCTCGGGCCGGCGGCGATCGTGTTGACCGCCATGAACTGGGCCTGCATGTCGGTCGGGAAGCCCGGGTATTCGGTGGTGCGGAAGGAAACCGGCTGCGCTCGCCCGTCCATGCGCGCGCGGATCGTGTTCGATCCGATCTCCATCTGCAATCCGACTTCGCGCAGCTTGTCGAGGGCGACGTCGAAAATGTCGGTGCGGGTGTTGGTCAGGACGATATCGCCGCCGGTGGCCGCCACCGCGCACAGGAAAGTCGCCGCTTCGATGCGGTCGGAGATGACGGCGTGCCGGGCGCCATGCAGCTCGGCCACGCCCTGGATCACCAGGCGCTCGGTGCCGATGCCGTCGATCCTGGCGCCCATGGCCACCAGCAGGTTGGCCAGGTCCGTCACTTCCGGCTCGCGCGCGGCGTTTTCCAGCACCGTCTCGCCTTCGGCCAGGGTCGCGGCCATCAGCAGGTTCTCGGTGCCGGTGACGGTGATCATGTCGGTCAGGATGCGCGCGCCCTTGAGCTTTTTCGCCTTGGCGTAGATATAGCCGCCTTCGATCGTGATCTCGGCGCCCATCTGGCGCAGGCCCTTGATGTGCTGGTCCACGGGACGCGAACCGATGGCGCAGCCGCCCGGCAGCGAGACCTTGGCTTCACCGAAACGCGCCAGCAAGGGTCCGAGCACGAGAATCGACGCGCGCATGGTCTTGACCAGCTCGTACGGCGCTTCCAGGCGCGTGATGCCGGCGCCGTTCAGGGTGACGTTCTCGTCGTCCCGGGTCACCTTCAGACCGGTCTGCTCGAGCAGCTTCAAAATGGTTTTCACGTCATGCAGGCGCGGCACGTTCGACAGCGCGACGTCGCCGGCGGTGAGCAGGCCCGCGCACAGGATCGGCAGCGCCGCGTTCTTGGCGCCGGAGACGGCGATATCGCCGTTCAGGCGCTTGCCGCCCACGATTTGGAGCTTGTCCATTTATCCTCCGTATTCTTCGGGCGTCAGGGTTTTCATCGACAGTGCATGGATCTCTTCGCGCATGCGGTCGCCCAGCGCCGCATAGACCAGCTGGTGGCGCTGGATCGGGCGCTTGCCGGCAAAGGCAGGCGAGACGATCAGGGCCGAGAAGTGACGTCCATCGCCCTCGACCTGCAAGTGCGTGCATTGCAGGCCGTTTTCGATGTAGCTGTGGATCAGTTCTGGAGTGGTCGACACGATAATTCCTAAGGTTTTATATGCAATACAGTTCAATGACGCACTCAGTGGCGCAACTTGTACCCGCCGCGCAGCAGCCTGATCGCCACTGCCGCCAGCACCACGAAGAAGGCCGAGACGATGGCAAGGCTGGTCCAGGGCGAGATATCGGACTGGCCGAAGAAGCCGTGGCGGAACCCGTCAATCATATAAAAGAACGGGTTGAAATGCGAGACCGCCTGCCAGAATGCCGGCAGCGAGTGGATCGAATAGAACACGCCGGCGAGAAAAGTCGCCGGCATGATCAGGAAATTCTGGAATGCGGCCAGCTGGTCGAACTTATCGGCCCAGATACCGGCGATCACGCCGAGGGTGCCGAGAATGGCCGCGCCCAGCAGGGCGAACACGATGATCCACAGGGGCGCGGCGAAGCTCAGGTGCGCGAACCAGGCGGTAATGGCGAACACGCCGGCGCCAACCACCACGCCGCGCACGACGCAAGCGGCCACATAGGCCAGCAGGATTTCCCAGTGCGACAAGGGCGGCAGCAGGATGAATACCAGGTTGCCGGTGATTTTCGATTGGATCAGCGAGGACGAGGCATTCGCGAAGGCGTTTTGCAGCACGCTCATCATCACCAGGCCCGGCACCAGGAAGGCGGTATACGACACGCCCGGATAGACCTCGACCCGCCCTTCCAGCACGTGGCCGAAGATGAGCAGGTACAGCATGGCGGTAAGGATCGGCGCGGCGATGGTTTGCGTCGCCACTTTCCAGAAGCGCAGCATCTCTTTGTAAAACAGGGTACGGAAACCCACGGAAACGAAACTCACAGCGTGCCCTTGTCCATGATTTGCAGGAAGATATCCTCGAGGTCGGCCTGCTGCAGCTGCATCTCGTCGATGACCGCCCCGCTCTCGCGCAGGCGCGCCAGGATCGGCTCGACTTCCGCATAGTCGTTCACGCGCAGGCTGTAGGTGTTGCCGGTGCGGCTGCCATTCCCATTGCCGCGCTCGTCATGCGAGACCAGATGGCGCAGGCCGGCCGGCAAGGCGCCGCTTTTCAGGTGCACGGTCAGCTGCGAGCCCGACACGCGGCGCAGCAGCGCCGCCATCGTGTCCAGGGCCACGACTTGTCCGGATTTGAGCATCGCCACGCGCTCGCACATGGCTTGCGCTTCTTCCAGGTAATGAGTGGTGAGCACGACCGTATGCCCGCCTTCGCGGTTCAGGCGGGAAATGAACTTCCACAGGGTCTGGCGCAGTTCGACGTCGACGCCGGCGGTCGGCTCGTCCAGGACGATGACGGGCGGCTTGTGCACCAGCGCCTGGGCGACGAGCACGCGCCGCTTCATGCCGCCCGACAAAGCGCGCATGTTGACATCGGCCTTGCTGGTGAGATCGAGGTTTTCCATGACCTCGTCGATCCACTTGTCGTTGTTCTTGATGCCGAAATAGCCTGACTGCAGGCGCAGCGTTTCGCGCACCGTGAAAAAGGGATCGAACACGAGTTCCTGCGGCACCACGCCCAGGTTCTTGCGCGCTTCGCGGAAATCGGTGACGACGTCGTGGCCGTGGATCTGGACGCTGCCGGCGTCCGGCCTGATCAGACCGGCGACGGTGGAGATCAGGGTGGTCTTGCCGGCGCCGTTCGGACCGAGCAGGCCGAAGAACTCGCCCTGTTCGATCGTCAGGGAGACACCCTTCAAGGCCTGGAAGCCCTTGTAGCTTTTCTCGACGCTGTTAATCTGGATCGCTGTCATTATTCTTCGAAGGTGGCCGGGCACAGGCGTGCGCGAACCGGGCGGGGAAACGGCCCATTATAGGGGAAATCGGGAATACAAGAGCCTGACGGCATTGGGAGGGGCGCACGCGGCAGGGCGCGCGATCGGCAGCGGCGCTACCGAACAGGAGAGAAGGAAGTGCTCGGCGGCGCGCCCAAGGGAAAGGCCGCCGGAACGCATGCGCTCACGACCGCGCCAGCACCCCGTCCAGCCCGTATAAATGCGTCAAGGCATCGATATTGTCCGGCACGTTGATAAACGTGAGTTTTTGCCCTGCATCCTGCGCGCGGCGCTGCCAGGCCAGCAGCAAGGCCACGCCCGACGAATCGGCGGCGCGCACGCCACCCAGGTCGAACACGGTCTCGCCGGCCCGGATCGCAGCGCAGCCCTGCTCCAATGCCGCTTGCGCGGTATCGAAGGTCAGGGCGTCGAGCGACAGCATCGGATTTGCTTCGGCCATGCTCAGGTCGGGGCCTTCAGCGGCTTGTTCGCCAGCTGGCGGTTGCGGTCGGCCAGCTTGGCGATCAAGCCGTCGACGCCCGACTTGTTGATCTCGGCGGCAAAGGTGCCCTTGTAGGTTTCGACCAGCCAGGCGCCGAGCACGTTGATGTCGTAGATCTTCCAGGTGCCGCTGTCCTTCGACAGGCGGTAGTTCAGGGTGATCGGCTCGCCGCGCGCGACGTTCACTTGCGAGCGCACCTCGACATCGGTATCGGTCGGCTGCGAGCGCATCGGCTTGAACTCGACGGTTTCATTCTTGATCTGCGACAGCGCGCCCGAGTAGGTGTACACGAGCAGGGTGCGGAATTCTTCCGCCAGGCGCTTTTGCTGCTCCGGGGAAGCCTGGCGCCAGAAGCGGCCGGCAGCCTGGGCCGTCATCTTTTCGGCGTCGACATGCGGCAGGATCTTCGAGTTCACCAGTTCCATGATGCGGCTGCGGTTACCGGCCTGGATATCCTTGTCGGCCTTCACGGTCTCGATGACGTCGGCGCTGATGCGCTTGACGAGCACGTCCGGCGCCTCGTTGCTGGCCGGGGCGGGTGCGGCGATGACGCTGGTGGCGAACACGAGCGTTGCGGCGGTGGCGATGAGGTGGGCGATTGGTTTCATAAGCTCTCTTTTCTAGTCAGTGGCGGGAGCAGCCTGCGCGTCGCGTCGAGCGTCGCGCTGGCTCCTTCGAACGATTACTTGCGCGGCGATTCCGTGGCAGGCGAGGCCGGTCCCGGCACGACCTGGGTGTTCGAGGCCGGCACATCCTTCGCCTCGTCCTTCGCCTCTTGCTTCGGCATGTCCCTCTCGGGACCGGCCTCGCCATCGAACACGCGGCTCTGGCGGCGTTGCAGGTAGCCGTCACGGATGAACTCGTAACGGTCGAGCGCGGCTTCCTCCATCAGGGTCGACGCTTCCAGGAGAGCGGCGCGCTGGTCGATGGCACGCAAGCCGATGCCGATGTTACGCGTGCTCACCGGTGTCACGGTCGTCCACGGATCGGCCCAGAAGTCGGCAGGCAATGCCGCGGTATCACGGAACGTAGATGGGCCCAACAATGGCAACATCAAGTAGGGACCGGACGGAACGCCCCAGGTACCGAGCGTCTGGCCAAAATCTTCATTGTGTTTTTGCAATCCGGCTTCCGAGGCGATGTCGAGAATGCCGACGATGCCGAAGGTCGAATTCAGCGCGAAACGCATGAAATCGGTGGCACCCGCTTCACCCTTGCCTTGCAGCAGGTTATTCGCCGAGCTCCACACATCGGCCAAGTTACCGAAGAAATTGCTCACGCCCGTTTGCACGAAGCCAGGCAAAACCTTCTGGTAAGCGGTCGCCGCAGGTTTCAAGGCGACACGATCGACCGTGTCATTGAAGGCGAAGGTTGCGCGGTTCAACTTTTCCAGCGGATCTTGCGGATTGGTCGGGGTAGCACAGCCGGCCAGCGCGGCGCAGGCCCCTGCTGCCAGCGCCATCCCGCGCAGGGACCTCATTGTATTGCTATTCATTCGCTGCTTTCCTTTCCCTCGGCGGCCTTGCTGTAGATGAATTGATTGATCAAGTCTTCCAGCACGGTGGCCGATTGTGTACGGTTGATTCGATCGCCGTCGGCGAGATTTTTGGTGTCGCCGCCCGGCTCGATGCCAATGTATTGCTCGCCCAGCAAACCTGCGGTCAGGATCTTGAGCGACGAATCTTTCGGAAACTTGTAGTTCGGATCCAGGTCAAGGCGAACCATGGCCTGGTAAGTCTTGTCGTCGAAACTGATGTCGCCTACCCGGCCGACCACGACACCGGCGCTCTTGACTGGCGCTTGCGGCTTCAATCCACCAATGTTATCGAATTTGCCAGTGACAGCGTAGGTCTCGGCGAACGAGAGCGAACTCATATTCCCTGCCTGCAGAGCGAGAAACAACACAGCAGCGGCGCCCAGCAGGACAAACAGGCCGACCCAGACATCGATGATTTTACGGTGCATAGTATTTCCTAGTGTTCAGGCCGTCTGTGCGCGGCCATACGAAACGATTTATTTGGCTTATTGGGCAAACATCAAGGCAGTCATGACGAAATCGAGCCCCAGCACGAGCAGCGAGGCGATCACGACCGTGCGCGTGGTAGCGCGCGCCACGTCGGCCGGGGTCGGCTTCACGTGGTAACCCTGGAACACGGCCGTGAACGTCACGGCAATGCCGAACACGAAACTTTTGATGACACTGCTGACGACATCGCGGTTGACGTCGACGCCGGCCTGCATCTGCGACCAGAACGCGCCTTCGTCCAGGCTCAGCATCTTGACGGCGACCAGGTAGCTGCCCATGATGCCGACGGCCGAGAACACGGCGGCCAGCACCGGCATGGCGATCACGCCACCCCAGAAACGGGGCGCCAGCACGCGCTGCACCGGATTGACGGCCATCATTTCCATGGCCGACAGCTGCTCGCCGGCCTTCATCAGGCCGATCTCGGCGGTCAGCGAGGTACCGGCGCGGCCCGCGAACAGGAGCGCGGTCACGACCGGACCGAGTTCGCGGATCAGCGACAAGGCGGTCAGCGAACCGAGTTTATCTTCGGCGCCGAACTGGATCAGGTTGACATAGAACTGCAAGCCCAGCACGAGGCCGACGAACAGGCCCGAGACGATGGTGATGAGCAGCGAATAGTTGCCGATGAAATGGACTTGTTCGGAAATCAGGCTCGGGCGGCGCCAGGCTCCCGGCGAAAAACGCAGCAGGTTGAAAAAGGCGCGCGTGGCAAAACCGAGGCTCTCGACCGATTCGCGCACGGTGGCGCCAGTCGACTCCAGGAAACGCAGGATCATCGTTTCACTCCCAGTCCCAGGTCGTCGACCAGCGATTTACCCGGATAGTGGAAGGGCACCGGGCCGTCCGGCTCGGCATTGACGAACTGTTTCACGTACGGGTCTGTCGAGACGCGCAACTCGGCCGGCGTGCCTTCGGCAACGATCTTGCCAGCAGACATGAAATACACGTAGTCGGCGATGGCAAAGGTTTCGTTGACGTCGTGCGAGACCAGGATCGAGGTCGAGCCGAGCGCGTCGTTCAGGTTGCGGATCAGGGCAGCGGTCAGGCCCATCGAGATCGGGTCGAGGCCGGCAAAGGGCTCGTCGTACATGATCAGTTCCGGGTCGAGCGCAATGGCGCGCGCCACCGCCACGCGGCGCGCCATGCCGCCGGAGATTTCGCCCGGCTTCAATTTGGAGGCATTGCGCAGGCCGACCGCATTCAACTTCATCAGGACCAGGTTACGGATCAGCTCTTCCGACAAGTCGGTATGCTCGCGCAGCGGGAAGGCGACATTGTCGAAAATGGTGAGATCGGTAAACAGGGCGCCGAACTGGAACAGCATGCCCATGCGGCGGCGCAGGCGGTACAGGCCCTCGGTGCGCAACTCGTGCACGATTTCGCCGCCCACCCGGACCGCGCCCCGCTGAGGCCGGATCTGGCCGCCGATCAGGCGCAGGACCGTCGTCTTGCCGCAGCCGGAACCACCCATGACGGCAATGAGTTTGCCACGCGGGAAATCCATGCGCAGGTTCGACAGGATCTTGCGATCGCCGTAGGCAAACTCGAGGTCACGTATTTCTACAAGATTGGACACAGGGGGATCGTCGGATTTGGGAATCTCGTATTGTAGTGCAGAAACGTCAATCCCTGCTTGGGACAGGCCCGTTTCACTCCCGGTTCCGACGTATGGCTACAACACTAATAACTTACAAGTCAGATATTTAATGCTACAAGTCATTGTTTTCATTCAGATGTGCATTTTTGCAACACTTACTTTTGTTGACTTGAGTTACTTTATATTGCCTAAAAACATCACCAGGCGATAAACAGGGTGGATTCCCACCCTGTGAATTACGCCAGGTTTATCGCGGCAATACGGACGTCCCCATCAGGAACTCATCGACCGCCCTGGCGCACTGGCGCCCTTCGCGGATCGCCCACACCACCAGCGACTGGCCGCGGCGCATGTCGCCCGCCACGAACACCTTCGGCACCGAGGTCTGGTAGCACGTCTCGCCATCGGTGGTGGCGCGCGCATTGCCGCGCGCATCCTTTTGCACGCCGAAGGCGTCGAGCACTTGCTGTACCGGCGAGACAAAGCCCATGGCCAGGAACACGAGATCGGCCTTCAACTCGAATTCGCTGCCTTCCACTTCGGTCATCTTGCCGTCTTTCCACTCGACATGGCAGGCGATCAGCTTTTCGACCTTGCCGTTCTTGCCTTCGAAGCGCTTGGTGGCCACGGCGAAATCGCGTTCGCAGCCTTCCTCGTGCGAGGAAGAGGTGCGCAACTTGGTCGGCCAGTAAGGCCAGACGAGCGGCTTGTTCTCGTGCTCGGGTGGCTGCGGCATCAGTTCGAACTGGACGACGCTGGCCGCGCCATGGCGGTTCGAGGTGCCGACGCAGTCGGACCCGGTGTCGCCGCCGCCGATCACGACCACATGTTTACCGGTGGCCTTGATCTGGTCTTTCAGCTTGTCGCCGGCATTGACGCGGTTTTGCTGGGGCAGGAAATCCATCGCGAAATGCACGCCTTTCAATTCCCGTCCCGGCACCGGCAAGTCGCGCGGCTGCTCGGCGCCTCCGGCCATGATGACGGCATCGAATTCGGCGGCGAGGACGTCCGGGAAGATCGTGTCGCGTGCCATGTTGCTCACTGCCGCCGGGAAATCCTTGCCGATCAAGACGCTGGTGCGGAAGGTGACGCCTTCGGCCTGCATCTGCTCGATGCGGCGGTCGATCAGGGTCTTTTCCATCTTGAAGTCGGGAATGCCATAGCGCAGCAGGCCGCCGATGCGGTCGCTCTTTTCAAACACCGTCACCTCATGCCCGGTGCGCGCCAATTGCTGGGCGGCGGCCAGGCCGGCGGGACCGGAACCGACCACCGCGACTTTCTTGCCCGTCTTGACCGAGGGCGGCTGCGGAACGACATAGCCGTGCTCCCAGCCGGCGTCGGCGATCTTGCGCTCGATCGACTTGATCCCGACCGGTTCGTCGTTGATGCCGAGCGTGCAGGCCGCTTCGCAAGGCGCCGGGCAGATGCGGCCGGTCACTTCCGGGAAGTTATTCGTCGAATGCAGGTTGTCGATCGCCGCCCGGTAATTGTTGTGATAGACCAGGTCGTTCCAGTCGGGGATCTGGTTGTTGACCGGGCAGCCCGTGTTGCAGAAGGGGATGCCGCAATCCATGCAGCGCGCGCCTTGCACCTTGGCCTGGCCGTCGGTCAGGGTGACGACGAATTCCTTGTAGTTCTTGACGCGTGCGGCAGGTTCCAGGTGATCTTCTTCCTGCCGTTGAAATTCCATGAAACCGGTGATTTTGCCCACGTTTTTATCCTTTTCATCTCGATGCAGTCGGGCTGCGCTAAAGCTGGTTGAACGCGCGGACGGCAACGCCGTCCCCGCTACGGGTGTCGTCAGCCTTACGCCGCGAGCTCGATCTTGTCGTTCGCTTCTTCCATGCTGCTGTTGTGCATTTCTTCCAGCGCGCGCTTGTACTCGGTCGGGAACACCTTGACGAACTTGCCGCGGCTGTTGGCCCAGTCGTCGAGCAAGTTGCGGGCACGGGTGCTGCCGGTGTATTTGAAGTGGCGTTCGATCAGGCGGCGCAGGATGACTTCGTCCGATTCGCGCTCCGTCTCCCGGCTCTGGCTGTGCCAGCCGGAAACGTCTCCCTGTTCCTTCGTCGACACCACGCGCTCGAGGTTGACCATGGTCGTGTTGCAGCGCGCCTCGAATTCGTTCTTCGGGTCGTAGACATAGGCCACGCCGCCCGACATGCCGGCCGCGAAGTTGCGTCCGGTATCCCCGAGTACCACGACCGTGCCGCCGGTCATGTATTCGCAGCCATGGTCGCCGCAACCCTCGACGACCGTCGTGGCGCCCGAATTGCGCACCGCGAAACGTTCGCCAGCGACGCCGTTGAAGAAGGCTTCGCCCGAAATCGCGCCGTACAGCACGGTGTTGCCGACGATGATGTTGTCCACCGCCCAGCCGCGGAATTCCGTGTTCGGCCGCACGATCACGCGTCCGCCCGACAAGCCCTTGCCGACGTAGTCATTGCCTTCGCCGACCAGGTCGAGCGTGATGCCGGCAGCCAGGAAGGCGGCCGCCGATTGCCCCGCCGTACCCTGCAGCTGGATGTGGATGGTGTCGTCCGGCAAGCCGGCATGGCCGTAGCGCTTGGCGACTTCGCCCGAGAGCATGGTGCCGACCGTGCGGTTCACGTTGCGCACCGGCGAAATGAACGAGACCCGCTCGCCCTTTTCCAGCGCCGCTTTCGCCTGCGCGATCAGCTTGTGGTCGAGCGCGCGGTCGAGGCCGTGGTCTTGCTCGCCGGTATGGAACAGGTTGCCTGGCGCATCGGTCTTCGGCTGATAGAAGATGTTGCTGAAATCGAGGCCCTGCGCCTTCCAGTGGGTGATCGCGCCCGATTTGTCGAGCAGGTCGGCGCGGCCGATCAGTTCGTCATAAGTCCGGATGCCCAGCTGCGCCATCAATTGACGCGCTTCTTCGGCGACGAAGAAGAAATAATTGACCACGTGTTCCGGTTTGCCCTGGAACTTGGCGCGCAGGACCGGGTCTTGCGTGGCCACGCCCACCGGGCAGGTATTGAGGTGGCATTTGCGCATCATGATGCAACCCTCGACCACCAGCGGCGCCGTGGCGAAACCGATCTCGTCCGCGCCGAGCATGGCGGCAATCACCACGTCGCGGCCGGTCTTCATCTGGCCGTCGGCCTGCACGCGGATACGGCTGCGCAAGCCATTCAGGACCAGCGTCTGCTGCGTTTCAGCCAGGCCCAGCTCCCATGGCGTGCCGGCGTGCTTGACCGAGGACAGCGGCGAGGCACCGGTGCCGCCATCGTGGCCGGCGACGACGACGTGGTCGGCCTTCGCCTTCGACACACCGGCGGCAACCGTACCGATACCCACTTCCGATACCAGCTTGACCGAGATCGAGGCACGCGGATTGGCGTTCTTGAGATCATGGATCAGCTGCGCCAGGTCTTCGATCGAATAAATGTCGTGGTGCGGAGGCGGCGAGATCAGGCCCACGCCCGGCACCGAGAAGCGCAAGGACGCAATGTATTCCGATACCTTGTGGCCCGGCAGCTGACCGCCTTCGCCCGGCTTTGCGCCCTGGGCCATCTTGATCTGGATCTGGTCGGCCGAGTTCAGGTATTCGGCGGTGACGCCGAAGCGGCCCGAGGCCACCTGCTTGATCTTCGAGCGCAGCGAGTCGCCCTCTTCCAGCGGCAGGTCGACGGCGACGCGGTCGGAACCGAGCACCGAGGACAGCGTCTCGCCTTTGCTGATCGTGATGCCCTTGAATTCGTTCAGGTAGCGGCGCGGGTCTTCGCCGCCCTCGCCGGTATTGCTCTTGCCGCCGATACGGTTCATGGCGATCGCCAGGGTCGCATGGGCTTCCGTGCTGATCGAGCCGAGTGACATGGCGCCGGTGGCGAAGCGCTTGACGATCTCCTTGGCCGGCTCGACCTCCCCGAGCGGAATCGCCTTGCTCGGATCGAGCTTGAATTCGAACAGGCCGCGCAGCGTCAGGTGGCGGCGGCTCTGGTCGTTGATGATCTGCGCGTACTCTTTATAGGTGCTGAAGTTATTCGCACGGGTCGAGTGCTGCAGCTTCGCGATCGCGTCCGGCGTCCACATATGGTCTTCGCCGCGCACGCGGAAGGCGTATTCGCCGCCCGTGTCCAGCGCGTTGGCCAGCAGCGGATCGGGACCGAAGGCCAGGTTGTGCAGGCGCAGCGCTTCCTCGGCCACTTCGAACAGGCCGATGCCTTCCACCGTGGACGAGGTACCGCGGAAGTATTTGTCGACCAGGGACTTGTTCAAGCCGATCGCTTCGAAGATCTGGGCGCCGCAATACGACATGTAGGTCGAGATGCCCATCTTCGACATCACCTTCATCAAGCCCTTGCCGATCGCCTTGGTGTAGTTGTAGGCAGCCACGCCGGGGTCCATTTCGTGCGGCAGGTGCTGGGCCAGGTCGACCAGGGTTTCGAGCGCCAGGTAGGGGTGCACGGCTTCGGCGCCGTAACCGGCCAGCAGCGCGAAATGGTGGGTTTCGCGGGCCGAGCCGGTCTCCACGACCAGGCCGGTGGACGCGCGCAGGCCGCGCATCACCAGGTGCTGGTGGATGGTGGACGTGGCCAGCAATGCCGGAATGGCGACGACGTCGGTCGCGACGTTGCGGTCCGAGACGATCAGGATGTTGTGGCCGGACTTGACGGCGTCGACCGCTTCGGCGCACAGCGAAGCGAGCGAGGCTTCGATGCCTTCCTTGCCCCAGGCGACCGGATAGCAGATGTTGAGTTCATACGACTTGAACTTGCCGCCGGTATGGATGCTGATGTTGCGCAGGCGCGCCATGTCGTCAAAACCCAGTACCGGCTGCGACACTTCCAGGCGCATCGGCGGGTTGACGTTGTTCGTGTCGAGCAGGTTCGGCTTCGGACCGATGAACGACACCAGCGACATCACCATCGCTTCTCGGATCGGGTCGATCGGCGGGTTCGTCACTTGGGCAAACAATTGTTTGAAATAATTGTACAAAGGTTTGAGCTTGTTCGACATCACTGCCAGCGGCGAATCGTTGCCCATCGAACCGGTCGCTTCTTCGCCCAGCACGGCCATCGGCGCCATCAGGAATTTCAAGTCTTCCTGGGTATAGCCGAAGGCTTGCTGGCGATCGAGCAGGGAAATGGCCGCCTTCTCGCCTTGTGCCGCGGTATCTTTCACGCGGTTTTGCGCCAGCTGCGATTCGCTCAGCTTGATTTCGTTGAGCTTGATGCGCACCGACTTGATCCACGCCTTGTACGGCTTGGCATTCGAATACGTGTCTTTCAATTCCTTGTCGTCGATGATGCGGCCCGCTTCGAGGTCGATCAGGAACATCTTGCCCGGCTGGAGCCGCCATTTCTTGACGATGCGCGATTCGGGAATCGGCAGCACGCCCGATTCCGAAGCCATCACCACCAGGTCGTCTTCGGTGACGACATAACGCGCCGGACGCAAGCCGTTGCGGTCCAGGGTGCCGCCGATGTGGCGGCCATCGGTAAACGCCATCGCGGCCGGGCCGTCCCACGGCTCCATCATCGCCGCGTGGTATTCGTAGAAAGCCTTGCGGTTGTCATCCATCGAGGTATGGTTTTCCCAGGCTTCGGGAATCATCATCATCATCGCCTGGGCGATCGGATAACCGGCCATCACCAGCAATTCGAGCGCATTGTCGAAGCAGGCGGTATCGGACTGGCCTTCGTAAATCAGGGGGAAGAGTTTCTGCAGGTCGTCGCCCAGCACGGCCGATTTCATCATGCCTTCGCGCGCGCGGGTCCAGTTGAAATTGCCTTTGACGGTATTGATCTCGCCGTTGTGCGCGATCAGGCGGTAAGGGTGCGACAGCGGCCATTCGGGGAAGGTATTCGTCGAGAAGCGCTGGTGCACCAGGGCCAGGGCCGAGACGCAGCGCGGGTCCTGCAAGTCCTTGTAGTACACGCCGACCTGGTCGGCCAGCAACAGGCCTTTATAGACGATGGTGCGTGCCGACATCGAAGGCACGAAGAATTCCTTGCCATGCAAGAGCTTCAAGGCCTGGATCGCGTGGCCGGAAGACTTGCGGATGACGTACAGTTTGCGCTCGAGCGCATCGGTGACCATGATGTCCGGGCCGCGGCCGATGAAGATCTGGCGAATCACCGGTTCCTTGGCGCGCACGGTGGGCGACATCGGCATCGCTTCGTCGACCGGCACATTGCGCCAGCCGAGCACGACCTGGCCTTCGATGCGCACGGCACGCTCGATCTCCTGTTCGCAGGCAATGCGCGAAGCATGCTCTTTCGGCAGGAAGACCATGCCGACGCCGTATTCGCCCGGCGGTGGCAGCTCGACGCCCTGCTTGGCCATCTCGTCACGGAAGTACTGATCGGGAATCTGGATCAGGATGCCGGCACCATCGCCCATCAAGGCGTCGGCGCCGACGGCGCCCCGGTGATCCAGATTTTTCAGGATCAACAACCCCTGATCGATAATGGAATGGCTTTTGTTGCCTTTGATATGGGCAATGAAACCAACGCCACAGGCATCGTGTTCATTGGCGGGATCGTATAAACCTTGGGCAATCATGCGGGAATCTCCACAGCTTTTCAGGGATGAGGGACGAGAATAGTGCAACGCAGCACAAGCAGCAAGCGAAACAATGAGGGTCGGAGTCGAATTAAATGAATTATGCGTAAGCAATAAGTTAAATAGGGACAGGTTGAACGACGGCCACGGCGACGGTTTGCCCGGCACAAATGCAACATAAAGTCGTCCGACGGCAGGACACCGCCGGCTTGTATTACGCCGATGTCACCGGTGGCTGTTTGAATGGACGGCCGCGCTTGGCAGGCAGGATACGGCGCTGGGTGGCATGTTCGAGCTGGGCCTTGAAGGCGTGCGAGCCGAGCGGCTGCCCCTTCTGGACCGCATTGGCGATCTGCGCCAGTTCGTCCGCGCCGATGCCCTGCCCGACCAGGTCGATATACGCCGCCTCGCGCTGGAAGGGCGTATTGCCCAGTCCCCAGAAGCGGGCGTGTTCGGTGATGACGGCATCGGCCTGCACGCCGGCATGGTGGCGGTAGCTCGACCAGGAGTAGCCGTCCGGCCCGGCCGCCTCACCGGCGCGCACGGGGGCCAGTTCGATGAACCGGCTGCACTGCAGGAAGTGCTGGTCGGTATCGACCACGGCGGTGCGGAAGCGCCCTTCGAACAAGCCGCCGGCGCGTTCGTATTTGGCGTTGTACCAGGGCACGTACAGGCGCCCGATCTTTTGCATCATCGCCGCCAGGCTTGCCGCCGTCTCGGGGGTGGCCAGCAAGTGCAGCTGGCTCGGCAGCAGCGCGTAGGCATGGATGGCGACGCGACAGGAGCGGGCCGCTTCGGCCAGCCAGCCGAGAAAGCGCGCGTAATCGTCCGGGTCGCGGAAGATCGATTGGCGGTCGTTGCCGCGCTGGAGGATATAGTGGGGTTGCTTGGGGAGGATGAGGCGGGGTTGGCGGGCCATGGCGACGTCGGTGCGAAGGACATGCCAGCCATTCTAGCACCATGTCCCCGATTTATTTTCCAGCTGCTTCCCCCGGGGTGATCCTCGGGTGCACCCCGTTCAGGCCAGCGTGAAGCCGGCCGATAAACTGTAGCCCTCGCCATACGCACTACGCAGCGGCAACTCCTGCCCCAACGCGGACCGCGTCTTCTTGCGCAGCCGATACACCAGCATATCGACGCGCCGGCTGGCGTCCGGATCGTCGCCGCCCATCCCGGCCACGATCGTGGCGCGCGGGACGGGGCGGGTGTTGATCGTCAACAGGTGCAGGAAATTGAATTCCTTTTCCGTCAGATCGATCAATTTTCCCATCAGTTCGAGCTGGCGCGCGCTCACGCGCAGGGTCCATTTCACCGGCGCCGGCGCCGGTTCGGCCGGGCGCACGCGCCGTCCCAGCGCTTCGATGTGGGCGGCCAGTTCCGGGAACTTGATCGGCTTGGTCAAATAATGGTCGGCACCCAGTTGCAGGCCGAGGATGCGGTTGTCGAAGGCGACGCGCCCGGTCAGCACCAGCAGGCCGATTTCCGGATACAGCTGGCGCATGCGCGGAATCACGGCAAAGCCGTCTTCATCGGGCAGGCCGAGGTCGAGCACCACGACCGCGGCCGGGGTGCGCGTCAGCACCGCCCACATTTCGCTGGCGGAGGTGGCAATCGTCACGTGATGTTCAAGTTCGCGCAGGAAATCGGCCATGTCCCCGGCATAGTCGCCGTTGTCTTCCACAATCAATATCTGCGTCATCGGATTGCCGTGTCCTTCATTGTGTATTGCCAGTCATGGGTGGCAGGGCCATTGCTTCAGCAGCCGCAGAATCGGGGGTCGAACCCTGGCGCGCAAGGGAATGCGCGGCGCCGGCCGCCGGCAGCCAGATGCGGAATTCGGCGCCGCCGCCGGCCGGGGTGACCAGGCTGAGCACCCCGCCATGCACTTCGACGATCGAACGCGCGATGTACAGGCCCAGGCCGCTGCCCGGCATGCCGTCGGCATTGCGTCCACGATAGAACTTGTCGAACACGCAGCCTCGTTCATCCTGGGGCACGCCAGGACCGTGGTCGCGCACGCCCAGTTCGATGCCGCTGGCCGCCAGCCGTCCCAGCAACACGACCGGCGAAGTGGGCGGCGAATAGGCGATGGCGTTGTCGATCAATACCTTCAGCGCCAGGCGCAAGCCTTCCGGTTCGCAGCGCAAGCTCGCGGGCAAGTCGCACGCCTGGATGCTGGCCACCCGGCCGGCCGCGCGTAATTGCCCGGCCCCCTCTTCCAGCAAGGCGCGCGGCGCCAGCGAAGTCGGCTGGCGCTCGCTGCCGATGCCGGCCATGCGCTCGGGCGACAGGTAATGGTCGAGCATGCCGATCAGGCGGTCGGCGGCCAGCGCGATCTTGCGGTAGCGCGCGCGGGTGGCTTCGTCGGCATCGGCGCCGGTGGCTTCGAGACGCTGGATGGCGCCGTCGATGGTCGACAGGGGCGTACGGAACTCGTGGTTCAGCATGCTGGCAAAGCGCTTCTGTTCCGCTTCGCGCAGGCGCCGCGACGACAGGTCGCGCACCAGGCCGACGAGCGAGCGCGGCTGGCCATCGTCGTCGCACAGCAGGCAAGAAATGATTTCGACCGGGATCGGATAACCGTGGGCACCGTGGAATTCGGTTTCGCGCACCAGGCGCAGGCGGCTGCGGTCGCCGGCGCGCAGGCGGCGCAGGCGTTCCGGCAAGCCGGCACAGAGCGCCGCCAACAGGCCGTTTGCGCCCGGTCCCATCCCGTCCGCCAATTCCTCGGGGGTGTAACCGATCAGCTGCTCGACAGAAGGGCTGAGATAGCGCAGCTGGACGCTGGCGCAATCGATGCTGAAGGCAATGTCGCCGCCGATTTCGGCAATGACCCGAAACTGCTCGGCCAGCGCCAGGCCGGCATGGTCGCGACAATCGATGCTGGCGCTGCGATTCATCCAAACCCTTCCAAAAACTAGAGCAAACGGGGCGAGCCGGGACCGGCACCACCGGCGAGTATATCGCCGGGCATGCCCTTCTGTATAGGCGCGTCTTGCAGCACTAGCGCGCGCTGGCGCCGTCCGATCACCGCAGGTGTTCATTATCTTTCAATATACGTCGAAACGCACCGGATTCTATTCAGGCCGCATACAAATCCTGGAACGATAAAAAAAATGCCCGCCGAGGCGGGCATGGTCATGCGTGCGACCGCATTACTGCTCTGCCAGGGGCGCGAAAATCGCCTGCAAGTCTTCCTGCGTCAACGCCATCTTTTGCGATTCGCCTTCGGCCAGGATCGAGTTCGCCAGCTCCGATTTTTTTTGCTGCAGCAACTGGATCTTTTCTTCCAGCGTGCCTTTCGCGATCAGTTTATAGACGAATACAGGCTTGTCTTGCCCGATGCGCCAGGCGCGGTCGGTGGCCTGGTTTTCCGCCGCCGGATTCCACCACGGGTCGTAGTGGATCACGGTATCGGCCGCGGTCAGGTTCAGGCCGACGCCGCCGGCCTTCAAACTGATCAGGAAGATCGGCACCGCGCCCTGCTGGAAGGCGGCCACTTGCGCCGAGCGGTCGCGCGTTTCGCCGGTGAGGATCGCATAGCGGATGCCGCGCGCGGCGAGTTCTTCCTCGATCAGCGCCAGCATGCTGGTAAATTGCGAAAACACGAGGATCTTGCGGCCCTCTTCCAGCAAGTCGTCGACCATTTGCATCAGGTCGGTCAGCTTGGCCGAGATCGCCGCCGTGTTCTTCTTCGACGGCATGGCCTTGACCAAGCGCGGATCGCAGCAGACCTGGCGCAGTTTCAAGAGCGCTTCCAGGATCACGATCTGGCTGCGCGCCACGCCCTTGCGGTCGATTTCCTCGCGCACTTTCTTGTCCATCGCCAGGCGCACGGTTTCGTACAGGTCGCGCTGGGGACCGGTCAATTCGACCCGGCGCACCATTTCCGTTTTTTGCGGCAGTTCCTTGGCAACATTGTCTTTCGTGCGGCGCAGCAGGAATGGACGGATGCGGCGATTCAGCAGCATGCGCCGCACCGGATCGTCCTGGCGTTCGATCGGGTGGCGAAACTGCGTATTGAAGGCTTTTTCCTCGCCCAGCAGGCCCGGCAGCAGGAAATGGAACTGCGACCACAGTTCACCCAGGTGGTTTTCCAGCGGCGTGCCGGTCAGGCACAGGCGGTGGTTCGCGTCGAGCGAGCCGGCCGTCTGCGCCGCTTTCGAGCGCGTGTTCTTGATGTAGTGCGATTCGTCCAGGATCACCAAGTGATAGTGGTGTTCGCGCAGTTTTTCCTCGTCGCGCGGCAGCAGGGCGTACGTCGTGAGCACGATGTCGGCCCCGGCGATCTGGTCGAACAGGTCGATGCGCTCCTTGCCCTGCAACAGCAGCACCTTCAAGCCCGGCGCGAAGCGCGCCGCTTCTTCCTGCCAGTTCGTCATCAGGCTGGTCGGCGCAATGACGAGGGCCGGACTGGTCAGGCGGCCTGCCTCCTTTTCGGTCAGGATGTGGGCCAGCGTCTGCACCGTCTTGCCCAAACCCATGTCGTCGGCCAGGATGCCGGCCAGGTCGTATTCGCGCAGGAACTGCATCCACGACAAGCCGTCGAGCTGGTAATCGCGCAGCGTCGCTTGCAGGCCGGCGGGTGGCGCGACCTTCTTGACAGAACCGAACTGGCTCAGCTTGCGGCCGGTCTCGCGCAATTGCTCGCCGCCGAACCAGCGCATGTCGACGCCGCGCGCCAATTCTTCGAGGCGGCCCGCGTCCAGCGTCGACAGCCGCACGCGGTTCTTGATCTTGTCGTTGAAATAAAGTTCGCCCAGCGTCGCCAGGATCGGTTTCACGCGCGCCCATGGCAGGGCGACGCCCACGCCTTCCGGCAGGGTCGCCAGCATCTGGTCGGCTTCGCCATGGGCGGCGAGCACGGCCGGGTCGAAATCCATCGGTGCGTTGCGGATCATCTGCACCAGCACCGGCAACAGCGGCACGCGCTTGCGGTTCACGACGATGCCCAGCTCCAGCTCGAACCAGGCTTTGCCGGCTTCTTCGGGCTCGTCGATCTCGGCATACCAGTCTTCCACCGGCACCACGTCATAGCGGTATTTGTTCGATTTCTGCAGGTGCCAGCCGGCATCCGACAGCGCGTCCAGTTCGCTTTCGGCGAAACGCAGCCAGTGCGCCTGGCTCTCGAGCTGGACCGCGCCGGCGACGCCCGACAGCGGCGCCGTCGCCGGTTTGCGAAAGCCCAGTTCGCCCAGGGTGTCGAGGGCGGCGGCCTCGGCGGCGGCATCGCGCTCGATGATTTCGGTGACGTCGCCGATCTGGCGCACCACGCGCTGCGAGGGGTCGAACGAGACGCGCTGGCCGTCGTAGTCGAAGGAGAGCACGGCAAAATCATGCCAGCGCTGGGTGCCGGTATCGGCCAGGGCAACCGCGTCCAGCAACAGGAAAGGTTGCGGCTTGACGTCGTCGCGCAGGCGCTGCACCAGCGGCTGCGGCAGCGGCATCAGTTCCTGCAGGCCATGGGCGAGCAGCAATTGAGAGACGCGCTTCTTGTCGTTGCCGGTCAGCACAGGCGCCTGCGCGACCAGCGCCTGCAATTCGGCCAGCGAGATGTCGACGCCGCCGCGGTTGAGCGACAGGGGACCGCAGGAAAGGTTGTCGATATACCAGGGCGGATCGGTCGGCAGCATGTAGTCGATCAGGTCCGCGCCCGGGTGGGTGGCGCCGTTGGCCGGCTCCACCGACCAGCCGAGCTTGGCGGCACGGCCTTCGTCGCGCCAGGCCAGGTTCGCCTGGCGGGTCGGGCCGGCTTGCAGCGGATAGACCAGGCCGTTTGCCATGTCGGCCCAGGAATTGGCCCACAGCAGCTTGCCCTGACGTAACAGAAGGTCGAGCAGGATGGCGCCGACCTTGCCCTTGGGCTCGGTCGCACTGGTGCTCTGCGAGGCGCCGCTGCGCATGGCGATGAAGAAGCGCACCAGGTCTTCGTCCTCGCCTTCGAGGTAGGCGGGCGGGGCCGAGAGCAGCGAAAACACTTCGTTGACCGGGCTGGCGGCAGCGACTTCGCCGTTCGGGCGCAGGCGTGCCTTGCACAGGCAGAGCGCCACGTGGCGTCCGCCGCTGGTGGGCGCCATGACATACACGAACTTGTACTGGACCGCCTTCGGATCGGGCACTTCGGCGCTCAGTTTGGGTTGAGGATGCGCGGCTGCCTCGACCCGTTGCAGCCAGGTCGTCACCGGTGCGGGCAGTGCGGGCGCGCGCGCTGGTGCCGTGCGCGGTGCCGGGGCATCGTTCGCGTGTTCGCGTGGGAAATCAACTGTGTGCATTGGGCCCCTGAACCTGTATAAAAAAAAACAACAACCACCATTATCTCTCATACGGGCACTTCAGTTTTGTTCGTGATCGCACGTACCCGAGAAATCTTTACGGTGTGAAAGACTGATTCTTCATCATTACATATTGCTGGCTTTCACAACAGTCGTTGCCCCCGCCATCCGCCTTGCCAGGTACGCAGAGGGAGATAAACGTTGTTTGGCTGCCGAAACCGGCGCGTCACCGTGCCGGTCACTGTCCGTCGCGGTCCGCTTCTGTTTTCCCGGATTCACGTGCATCGCCGGCCGCTTGCCCGGTGGACCGGACCACGCTCTGCCGTCGCGCCGGCATGCGCCCGCGCCCGCGTCTAACGGCATGCCCGCCAGCGTCTGTCAAGACTGGCGCTGCGCGCCGGTTTGCGTAACACTGCCCGCCTGACCCACCCAATTCCTGTCCCATGCTGCCTTCCATCGAACAACGCCTTGCCATCGCGCTGGCCGCCAAGCCGGCGCAAGTCGCCGCCGCCATTGCCCTGCTGGACGAGGGCGCCACCGTTCCCTTCATCGCGCGCTACCGCAAGGAAGCTACCGGCGGCCTCGACGACATCCAGCTGCGCCTGCTGGAAGAACGCCTGCGCTACCTGCGCGAGCTGGAAGACCGGCGCGCGGCGATCGTCGCCTCGATCACCGAGCAGAACAAGATGACGCCGGAACTGCTGCAACAGATCGCGCTGGCCGAGGACAAGACGCGCCTGGAGGACTTGTATCTTCCGTACAAACAAAAGCGCCGTACCAAGGCGCAGATCGCGGTCGAAGCCGGCCTGGCCCCGCTGGCCGACGATTTACTGGCCGACCCGTCGCGCAATCCGGAGCAGGAAGCGGCCCGCTACCTGCGCGAGGCCTTCAGCAACGCCGACGGCGTGAGCAACCCCGGCGTGCCCGATACCAAGGCCGCGCTCGACGGCGCGCGCCAGATCCTGATGGAACGCTTCGCCGAAGACGCCACGCTGCTGCAAGCGCTGCGCGACTATGTGGGCGAGCACGGCGTGGTCGAATCGAAAGTGGTCGACGGCAAACAGGACGCGGGCGAAAAATTCGCGGATTACTTCGACTACGCCGAGCCGCTTTCCAGCATTCCATCGCACCGCGCACTGGCGCTGATGCGCGGTCGGCGCGAAGGCATCCTCGACGTGATCCTGCGCCTCGATAGCGAGCCTGAAAAACCGAAATGGGACGCGCCGCTCAATCCGTGCGAAAGCCGCATCGCCGCACGCTTCGGCATCAAGGGCGCGGGCCGGCCGGCCGACAAATGGCTGCTCGACACGGCGCGCTGGACCTGGCGCGTGAAAAGCTTCATGTACATCGAGACGGAATTGATGGGCGCCCTGCGCGACAAGGCCGAGCTCGACGCGATCAAGGTCTTCGCGCGCAATCTGAAGGCGCTGCTGCTGGCCGCGCCCGCCGGCCAGCGCGCCACCATGGGCCTCGATCCCGGCCTGCGCACCGGCGTCAAGGTGGCGGTGGTCGACGCCACCGGCAAAGTGGTCGACACGGCCACCATCTACCCGCACCAGCCGCGCAACGACTGGGACGGCGCGCTGCAGGTGCTGGGCCAGTTGGCGGCGAAGCACAAGGTCTCCCTGATCTCGATCGGCAACGGCACCGCGTCGCGCGAGACGGATAAACTGGCGCAGGACCTGATCAAGGCGAAGCCGGAACTGAAACTGACGAAGATCGTGGTGTCGGAAGCGGGCGCCTCGGTGTATTCGGCTTCGGAATTCGCCTCGCGCGAGCTGCCCGACATGGACGTGTCGATCCGCGGCGCGGTCTCGATCGCGCGCCGCCTGCAAGACCCGCTGGCCGAACTGGTGAAGATCGATCCGAAATCGATCGGCGTCGGCCAGTACCAGCACGACGTCTCGCAAACCCAGCTCGCGCGCTCGCTCGACGCCGTGGTCGAGGATTGCGTGAACGCGGTCGGGGTCGACGTCAACACGGCGTCGGCGCCGCTCCTGGCGCGCGTCTCGGGCCTGTCGTCGAGCGTGGCCCAGAGCATCGTCAGCTACCGCGACCTGAAGGGCGCCTTCGCCTCGCGCGCGGCATTGAAAGCCGTGCCGCGCCTGGGCGACAAGACCTTCGAGCAGGCGGCGGGCTTCCTGCGCGTGATGGGCGGGGACAACCCGCTCGACGCTTCGGCGGTGCACCCGGAATCGTATCCGGTGGTGCAAAAGATCCTGGCGGACGTCAAGCGCGACATGAAGGGGGTCGTCGGCGACAGCGCCCTGATCAAGCGCCTCGATCCCGCCAGGTATGCCGACGAGCAGTTCGGCGTGCCGACCGTGACCGACATCCTGAAGGAACTGGAAAAACCGGGACGCGATCCGCGCCCGGAATTCAGCACCGCCACCTTCAAGGAAGGCGTGGAAGAGATCGGCGACCTGCGCCCGGACATGATCCTGGAAGGCGTGGTCACCAACGTCGCCGCCTTCGGCGCCTTTGTCGACATCGGCGTGCACCAGGACGGCCTGGTGCATATCTCGGCGCTGTCGAGCACCTTCGTCAAGGATCCGCACACGGTGGTCAAGGCAGGCCAGGTCGTCAAGGTGAAGGTGCTGGAAGTCGATCCGAAGCGAAAGCGCATCGCGCTGACGATGCGCTTGACCGATACGGCGCCCCAGCCGGGCGCGCAGCCGCAGCAGCGCGGCGACCGCACCGATGCCAGGCGCGTGGCCCAGCATGGGCGCCAGGAGCGTCCCGCCGCGCAGGATGCGGCCGGGGCGATGGCGGCGGCCTTCGCCAAGCTGCGCAAGTAAGCTGCGCAAGTAAGCCGTGCAAGTAAGCCGTGCAAGAGGGCGCGCAGCGGGCGCGCGCCCAGCCTGGACATCAAGCGAAAAACTGCGCCATCTCCGGCACGCGCTTGACGAGCACGCCCAACACATACAGCGCCAGGCATGCCAGCCCGATCTGGTTCATGCGCTTGCGTCCCAGCGCCGGCTGGCCCGTCTGCCTGATATGCAGCGCGTCGCGCAGCAGGACGGCGGCATAGATCGTCAGCGCCAGCCCGGTCATGACTACCCCTGCCCCGTCGCGCGTGGCGCCGCTATAAAGGTCGTAGAGGCCGACAAAGCCAAGCACGCCGGCGAGCACGACATTGAAACCGGCCGAGGGCGCGGGGCTGGGGCGCTGTTGCATGAATGATCCCGGGTAGTTGATACAAAAGAAACGGGCCGATCATACCGCAATCGCGCCGGCCGCTCCAGCCGCGGCCAGGGGCCTTGCGACGCACCGCCGCGGTCGATTTCTTATAGAATGTCGCCATCCAACCCATTTCCACCAAAGGCAAGCACATGAGCGACGTACAAACCTGGATCAAAGAAACCGTGACCACGACTCCGGTCGTGCTGTTCATGAAGGGCACCGCGCAATTTCCGCAGTGCGGCTTTTCCGGCCGCGCCATCCAGATCCTGAAAGCCTGCGGCGTCGACAACCTCGCCACCGTCAACGTGCTGGAAGATCCGGAAGTTCGCCAGGGCATCAAGGACTATTCGAACTGGCCTACCGTTCCGCAGCTGTACGTGAACGGCGAATTCATCGGCGGTACCGACATCATGAACGAGATGTACGCGTCGGGCGAACTGCAGGCGCTGTTCCCGAAGAATGGCTGACCGGCCACGCCGGATCGTCGTCGGCATCACCGGCGCGACCGGCGCGGTCTACGGCGTACGCCTGCTGGCGCGCCTGCGCAGCGTTGCCGGCGTCGAGACCCATCTGGTGGTGTCCGACGCCGCTTCCCTGACCCTGCACCAGGAAGTCGGCATGCAGCGGCGCGAGGTCGAGGCGCTGGCCCACGTCGTCCATAAAAACCGTGAAATCGGTGCATCGATCGCCAGCGGCTCGTTCCAGACCGATGGCATGGTGATTGCACCGTGCTCGATGAAAACCCTGGCGGCGGTCGCCCATGGCCTGGCGGACAACCTGGTCGCACGCGCGGCCGATGTCGTCCTCAAGGAACGGCGGCGCCTGGTGCTGATGGTGCGCGAAACGCCGCTCAACCTGGCGCACCTGCGCAACATGACGGCGGTGACTGAGATGGGTGCCATCGTATTCCCACCCTTGCCCAGCTTTTATCATCGTCCCGCGAGCATCGAGGAGATGGTCGACCAGACGCTCGATCGCGTGCTGGATTTGCTCGGCATTGATAACGACAGCGCGCCGCGCTGGGCCGGCATGCGCGGCACGCCGGATACGCCAGCCACCTGAGACGCTGAAAATACTCAGCGCTTCATCATGTAGTCGCCGTCGCCGGCCTTCTTCAATTCCCTGGCTTCCTCCAGCATCCTGCGCTGGGCAATGCGCTTGCGCATTACCTCGGCATGGCGCGCGGCCGTCATCGGCGGTGCCGTCATGAGTTCTTTCAGCTGGGCGGTGTTCATGTAATTGCTTTTCATTGGCGCACGTTCCTCGGCTGTGAACGTCGATTATGCGCCAGTTCAGGACAATTTGTACTGCCTGACAAGGAAGAAAATTTGTAAGAGGAAACGCAGTCTTGACGAAGGCGCGGACTTACTTTGGGGGCGCCGGATGGTTCATCCGTACCAGCATGCGAATGAATTCGCGGGCCAGCTGGCGGTGATGCTCATCGAGGCGCTGCAGGTCGGCGATCAGCTTGACGTCGGCCGATTCGAAACGCGCGCTGGCGCTGCCGTCCATTTGCGCGTCCGGGGTATCGGCGCCGCCGAAGCGCAGCCAATCGGCCGGCACGCCCAGCCACTGGGCAATCATGCGCAACTTTTCCTGGGTCGGAATCGCTTCGCCGACGAGCCATTTGCGGGCTGCATGCACCGTGATCGGCCGGCCTTCGAAGCGAATGTTAAATTCGCGCGCCAGGCGGGTTGGGCTATCGGGCGAGTAATGGGCGTTTTTCAGCGCCTGTTGGAGACGCTCGCTAAAGCTCTCACGTTCGTTCGTGGAATTCATGATGGCACTATTTCATGCTCGACTACAAAAGTCAGTTAACGGGGTCCGCAGACCATTAATGACACGATTGCGGCCAATAAATTAACAAAGGTGTGGAAATTGAAGAGATTTTTCGCACGCTGAACGAATCATGCCACAAAATTTCCGTTAAGCATGAATATGTTCGTATCTATGTCCGCGCAGAAACGACTGGTGAGCACATGCGAGGCACGCGCAGTCGGCCGGGGGCCGTCGCACCGGCGCCGGAGGGTGGGAGAACACCCAGGCGGCGCCGGCCGGAAATCGTTCAGGTCAGATGGAAGCGAATGATTCCATCGACGCCAGTTACACGCTTTAACATACCATCATTCCAAAGTTTGTGCAGGTGTGCGAGCGCTTCGCCCAAAGCAAAACTGAGCTGGTGGGCGTCGAGCTTGCGCCGGAACATGATCGGCACGATGTCCATGGCGCTGACTGGCTCGCGGCATGCTTGTTCCACCTCGGCCAGGCGCGCCACATGATGCGCGCGTAATTGATCGATGCGCGTGTGCAGGCCGCGGAAGGGTTTGCCGTGCGAAGGCAGCACCAGCACGTCTTCCGGCAAACCGGCGAACTTGTCGAGCGAATCGAGGTAGTGCTGCAGCGGATTGCCTTCGGGTTCGACGGCGAACACCGAGACATTCGTTGAAATGCGCGGCAAGACCATGTCGCCCGAGATCAGCACGTTCAATGCCTGCGAATACAGGGCCGCGTGTTCGGGCGAATGGCCGAAACCGGTGATCACGCGCCACTCGGCCGTGCCGATCGGGATCCGTTGCGCGTCCTGCAGCCGGGTGTAGGACGCGGGCACGGCGGGCACCAGCGAGGGATAGTAATTGCGGCGGCTGCGCATCTGCTCGAGCATGCCGGCGTCGACCAGGCCGTGGCGCTCGAAATGGGGAATCGCGGAGGGCCCGTCGACGCCCGGCAAGGCGGCCGCCATCATGCGCGCGAAGCCGAATTCGCCGGCCGTGATCCAGAACGGCGCCTGGAAACGCCCGCACAGCCAGCCCGACAGGCCGACGTGATCCGGGTGGCAATGGGTGGCCAGCACGCGCACGAGCGGGGCGCCCGCCAGCGGGCCGGCGAACACTTGTTCCCAGCTGGCGCGGGTGGCATCGTTGGCCACGCCGCAATCGATCGCCGTGTAGCCGCTGCGCCCGGCGCGCTCGTCGCGCAGCAGCCACAGGTTGATGTGGTCGAGCGCGAACGGCAAGCCCATGCGCAGCCAGAACAGGCCCGGCGCGACCTCGCGCATGCCGCCGGGCGCGGGCAATTCGTCGGCAAAAGGATAAACGAGCTGGGATTCGAGCGGATTCATGGTCGACAATCTTTCGTGGTCAGGCAAGGCGGGCGCGCTACAATGTGGTTGACGTTGACGTAAACGGAAAACATTCTAAGCGATTCCCCGAACTGCCACTTTCAGCCGCTTTCATGCCCACGACCTATACCATCGCCGAACTGGCGCGCGAATTCGACATCACCGCGCGCGCGATCCGCTTCTACGAAGACCAGGGCCTGCTGAGCCCGAGCCGCGAAGGCGTCGGCGGACGCAACCGGGTCTACACCCCGCGCGACCGTACCCGTTTGAAGCTGACGCTGCGCGGCAAGCGTCTCGGCCTGACGCTGTCGGAAATCAAGAGCATCGTCGACATGTACGAGTCGCCCAAGGACACGGCGGCGCAAATCAACCGTTTCCTGGGGGTGCTGTCGCACCAGCGCGAAACGCTCGAACAGCAACGCGCCGATATCGACATGGCATTGGAAGAAATTTCCGCGCACGAGGAAGAATGCCGCCGCCTGCTGGCCGAAGCCGGCGCCCCCGGCACCCCGCCGGACACCAGGGCCGCCTGATTCACGAACGGAGCGGGCCGGCATGTGCGCCCTCTGCTTGACGTTTACGTTAACGTCACACAGCGGTATCATGCCGCATGCCCACCGCTAACCCGCTCACCGAGAGGACGACATGCTGCATCTTCCAGGCTTGACCTTTGACCATGGCGAAGACATCGCCGCGCTGCGCGAAGCAGTCCAACAGTTCGCCGCGGCGGAGATCGCGCCGCGCGCGGCCGAGATCGACCGTAGCGACCAGTTCCCGATGGACCTGTGGCGCAAGATGGGCGAGCTCGGCCTGCTCGGCATCACGGTGGGCGAGGAATACGGCGGCGCCAACATGGGCTACCTGGCCCACATCGTCGCGATGGAAGAAATCTCGCGCGCCTCGGCCTCGGTCGGCCTGTCCTATGGCGCCCACTCGAACCTGTGCGTGAACCAGATCAAGCGCAACGGCAGCGAAGAACAAAAACGCACCTACCTGCCGAAGCTGATTTCGGGCGAGCACATCGGTGCATTGGCCATGTCCGAACCGAACGCCGGTTCCGACGTGGTCAGCATGAAGCTGCGCGCCGACCTGAAAGGCGACCGTTACGTCCTCAACGGCAACAAGATGTGGATCACCAACGGCCCCGACGCCGATACCCTGGTCGTCTACGCCAAGACCGACCTCGAAGCGGGCCCGCGCGGCATGACCGCCTTCCTCATCGAAAAGGGCTTTGCCGGCTTTTCGATCGCGCAAAAGCTCGACAAGCTCGGCATGCGCGGCTCGCACACGGGCGAACTGGTATTCCAGGATTGCGAAGTGCCGGTCGAAAACGTGCTCGGCGGCGTCGGCAAGGGCGTCAATGTCCTGATGTCGGGCCTCGACTTCGAGCGCACCGTGCTCTCCGGCGGCCCGCTCGGCATCATGGCGGCCTGCATGGATGCGGTCGTGCCCTATATCCACGAGCGCAAGCAGTTCGGCCAGGCCATCGGCGAATTCCAGCTCATGCAAGGCAAGATCGCCGACATGTATTCGACCATGATGGCTTGCCGCGCCTACGTGTATGCCGTCGGCCAGGCCTGCGACCGCGCCGATAACGCCGCCGCCATCCGCGCCCTGCGCAAGGACGCCGCCGGCGCCATCTTGTACAGCGCCGAAAAGGCGACCTGGATGGCCGGCGAGGCGATCCAGGCCCTGGGCGGCAACGGCTATATCAACGAATATCCGGTCGGCCGCCTGTGGCGCGATGCGAAGCTCTACGAAATCGGCGCCGGCACCAGCGAGATCCGCCGCATGCTGATCGGACGCGAGCTGTTTGGCGAAACGATGTAAATTGACGGGGTGGGCCTCCCGCGCCCACCCAGCCGTTGCAATAAAGCCGCTCAACCGACCCAGGCGCGAGACGAACGATGACCCAAGTTGCGTTCCCTAAACTGCTTTCTTCCCAGATCGCCTTCGACATCGCGCGAAGCATCCTCGACGGCTTCGACAAGCATTACCGCTTGTTCCGCGAGGCCAGCCAGGCCGCCAAGCACCATTTCGAGACCGCCAACTGGTCCGTCGCCCAACGCGCCGCGCGCGAGCGCATCGATTATTACGACCAGCGCGTGCAGGAAGCCGTGCACGCGCTGGAAGACGATTACGCGCCCGAAGAACTGGCCGACCACGTCTGGCGCGAAATCAAGCTGCACTATATCGGCCTGCTGTCCGGTCACAAGCAGCCGGAACTGGCCGAAACCTTCTTCAATTCCGTCAGCTGCCACATCCTGCACCGCACCTATTACCACAACGATTTCATCTTCGTGCGTCCGGTGATCTCGACCGAGTATATCGAGACCGACGAAGTGCTTCCGACCTACCGCGTGTATTACCCGGCTGCCGACGGCTTGCGCTTCGCCTTGCAACGCATCGTCACCAATTTCCAGTTCGCCTGCCCGTTCGCCGCCCTCGAGCATGACGTGCAACTGGTCGAAGCGCGCCTGCGCGCCACCTTCGGCCTCGACAAGCCCGAATCGAACCAGCAATTCCAGGTGCTGTCGAGCCCCTTCTTCCGCAACAAGGGCGCTTATATCGTCGGGCGCGCCATCAACGGCGCGCGCGAATACCCGTTCGTGATTCCCGTGCTGCACAACCGGCGCGGCCAACTCGTGCTCGACACCGTGCTGACCGACCCGGAGCAGATCGCCATCCTGTTTTCGTTTACGCGCGCTTATTTTCTGGTCGATATGGAAGTGCCCTCGGCCTATGTGCAATTCCTGCGCAGCCTGATGCCGAGAAAACCGAAAAGCGAGATCTACACCCTGCTCGGACTGCAAAAACAGGGCAAGACGCTGTTTTACCGCGATTACCTGCAGCACTTGAAACACAGCTCGGACCGTTTCCAGAGCGCGCCCGGCATCCGCGGCCTGGTCATGCTCGTGTTCGAACTGCCCTCCTTCCCCTACGTATTCAAGGTGATCAAGGATTTCTATCCGCCGCCGAAAGACACCACGCGCGCCCAGATCAAGGAAAAATATTTACTGGTCAAACACCACGACCGCGTGGGGCGCATGGCCGATACCCTCGAATATTCCGACGTCGCCTTTCCGCTGGCGCGCTTTTCCGAAGAATTGCTGGCCGAATTGCGCCACCATGCGCCGTCCCTGGTCGAGATCGAAGGCGAGCGCATCATCGTCAGGCACGTGTATATCGAGCGCCGCATGGTGCCGCTCAATCTCTATCTGGCCGATGCCGACAAGGCGGGCGACGACGCGCGCATCGAACACGGCATCCGCGAATACGGCAATGCGATTCGCGACCTGGTCGCCGCGAATATTTTTCCGGGCGATATGCTCTACAAAAACTTCGGCGTCACGCGCCAGGGCCGGGTCGTGTTTTACGATTACGACGAAATCGAATACCTCACCGATTGCGTGTTCCGCGATATTCCCGAAGCGCGCACCGAAGAAGAAGAAATGGCGGCCGAACCCTGGTACCCGGTCGGCAAGCACGATGTCTTCCCGGAGCAATTCGGCCGCTTCCTGCTTGGAAACGCGAAGATCCGCCGCTATTTTCTACAACACAACGCGAACCTGTTGACGCGTGCCTGGTGGCAGGCGCACAAGGACCGCATCCTGGCAGGCGAAGTGCACGACATTTTTCCTTACCCGCAGCACATCCGTTTCCACCAACCGAACGCCACCCCGGCGCCACCGCATGCGCCACCCCTTTTGGAGAACCTAGAACATGAATGATCCAGTCGTTATCGTCGGCGCCGCCCGCACCCCGATGGGCGCCTTCCAGGGCGATTTTTCCTCGAAAACGGCAAGTGACCTCGGTGCGGTGGCAATCAAGGCCGCGGTCGAGCGTGCCGGCGTCGATCCGCAGTCGGTCGAGCACGTCTATTTCGGCAACTGCCTGATGGCCGGCCAGGGCCAGGCCCCGGCACGCCAGGCCCTGATCAAGGCCGGCCTGCCGGTCTCGACCGGCGCCGTGACCCTGTCGAAGATGTGCGGCTCGGCCATGCAGGCCGCGATCTTCGCGCATGACCAGCTGGTCGCCGGCAGTGCCGATGTCGTCGTCGCCGGCGGCATGGAGTCGATGACCAACGCCCCTTACCTGATCTTGAAGGCACGCGGCGGCTACCGTATCGGCCACGCGCCGATGTTCGACCACATGATGCTCGACGGCCTGGAAGATGCCTACTCGCGCAACGAGAAGACCGGAGAGGGCCGCTCGATGGGCACCTTCGCCGAAGAGTGTGTCGCCTCCTACGGCTTCACCCGCGAAGAACAGGACAACTTCGCCATCACCTCGGTCAAGCGCGCGCAGGCGGCGAACAATGACGGCTCCTTCGACTGGGAGATCGCACCGGTGGGCGTGACTTCGCGCGGCGGCGACGTGGTCGTCGACAAGGACGAAGGCCCGTTGAAAGCCAAGGTCGACAAGATTGCCTCGCTGCGGCCGGCCTTCAAGAAGGACGGCACCGTGACGGCCGCCTCGTCCTCGTCGATCAACGACGGCGCCGCCGCCCTCGTCATGATGCGCGCATCGACAGCGAAGGAGCTCGGTCTCACGCCGCTGGCGCGCGTCGTCGGCCACGCCACCCATGCCCAGGAACCGAACCTGTTTACCACGGCCCCGATCGGCGCGATGCACAAGCTGTTCAAGAAGACCGGCTGGACCGCGGGCGACGTCGACCTGTTCGAGATCAACGAAGCCTTCGCCGCCGTGCCGATGGCCGCCATGCGCGACCTCGACATCGCGCACGACAAGGTCAACATCCACGGCGGCGCCTGCGCGCTGGGCCACCCGATCGGCGCCTCCGGCGCGCGCATCGTCGTCACCCTGCTGGGCGCCCTGAAGAAGACCGGCGGCAAGCGCGGCGTGGCCGCGCTGTGCATCGGCGGCGGCGAAGCGACCGCGATGGCCATCGAGATGGTGTAAGTGACCTGCCCTCCGGGTGCCTGTCGACCCGGAGCTGGCCCACCGCCTTCCAGGAGCCCCCACCATGCCTACCGTCCTGATCCTCGGCGCCTCGCGCGGCATCGGCCGCGAACTGGTGCGCCAATACCGCGCCGACGGCTGGCGCGTGATCGCCACCGCGCGCAAACCGCACGACCTGGCGCAACTGGCGCAGCTGGGCGCCGAAGCGCACGAACTCGATGTCGCGCATGCGGAAGCGATCGCCGCCCTCGGCTGGAAACTCGCCGACGAAAAGCTCGACGCCGCCTGGCTGGTGGCCGGCGTCTACGGCCCGCGCGACGACGGCTTTCCGACCCAGGACGATTTCGACAAGGTCATGCACACCAACGTGCTGGCGGCGATGCGCCTGCTGCCGATCGTCGCGCCCCTGGTGTCCGCGGCGCGCGGCAAACTCGGCGTGCTGTCCTCCCGCATGGGCTCGATCGGCGCACGCACCGGCACCACCGGTTCGCTCTACCGCGCCAGCAAGGCGGCCCTGAACTCGGTGCTGCGCGACACCGCGCTCACCCATGGCCCGCAGGGCGCCACCTGCATCGCTTTCCACCCCGGCTGGGTCCAGACCGACATGGGCGGCAGCGGCGCGACGATCGACGTCGCCCACAGCGTGCGCGACCTGCGCGCGACGCTGGCCAAGGCCACGCATGAGGCCAACGGCACTTTCCTGAACCACGACGGCGACCCGATTCCCTGGTAAGCCCTGATAGAACCGACGAGACAAGAGACACGATGATCCTGACCGAAGAACACCAGATGATCCGCGACGCCCTGCGCAGCTTTTCGCAGGAACGCCTGGCGCCGCAAGCGGCGCGCTGGGACAAGGAGCACTATTTTCCGAAAGCGGAACTGCAGGAGCTGGCCCGGCTCGGCGCCTTCGGCGTGGCGGTGCCGGAACAGTACGGCGGCGCGGGCCTCGACTACGTGTCGCTGGCGCTGGTGCTCGAAGAAATCGCGGCCGGCGACGGCGGCATCTCGACCATCATCTCGGTCAACAACTGCCCGGTCTGCAGCATTGCCATGATGTACGCCAGCGAAGCGCAAAAGCAGCAGTGGCTCGTGCCGCTGGCGCGGGGCGCGCTGCTGGGCGCCTTTGCCCTCACCGAACCGCACACCGGCAGCGATGCCGCGGCCCTGCGCACGAGCGCCGTGCGCGACGGCGACGACTATGTCATCAACGGCACCAAGCAATTCATCACCAGCGGCAAGTACGGCGATGTCGCCATCGTCATGGCCGTCACCGACAAGGCGGCCGGCAAGAAAGGCATCAGCGCCTTCTGGGTGCCGGTCGACTCTCCCGGCTACCGCGTCGCCGGCCTCGAGCAGAAGATGGGCCAGCATTCCTCGGACACGGCGCAGATCGTGTTCGAGAATTGCCGCGTGCCGGCCGCCAATTTGATCGGCGAAGAAGGCATGGGCTACAAGATCGCCCTGTCGGGCCTGGAGGGCGGACGCATCGGCATCGCTTCGCAATCGGTCGGCATGGCGCGCGCCGCCTTCGACGCCGCGCTCGCTTATTCGAAGGAGCGCGAGAGCTTCGGCAAACCGATCTTCGAACACCAGTCGGTCCAGTTCCGCCTGGCCGAAATGGCGATGCAGATCGAGGCGGCGCGCCAGCTGATCCTGCACGCGGCCTCGATGAAGGATGCGGGCCTGCCCTGCCTGAAGGAAGCGGCAATGGCAAAACTGTTCGCTTCCGAGATGGCCGAGCGCGTGGTGTCGAGCGCGATGCAGGTCTTCGGCGGCTACGGCTACGTGGCCGATTTCCCGATCGAGCGCATCTACCGCGATGTGCGCGTCTGCCAGATTTACGAAGGCACGAGCGACATCCAGAAGATCCTGATCGCGCGGGCACTCTGATGGGCGCGATCCGGAACGATGCGCACGCCGTGGCGCCGCCAAGGGCCGGCGGCGGCGCTGAGCCGGCGGCCGCCCTGCCGGCCGGGCTGCGTTGAACGGCCAGGCCGGGCCCGCGATCGAGAAGGTGGCGCCGGCCGACCTGCCGGCCTTGTTCGTCTATCTGGACGACCACTTGCAGGACAACGGCCGCGCCGGCACGCCCCTGTTCCAGCCGATGGCGCGCGCCGATTCACGCTTCCCGGTCGACAAGCGCGCCGCGTTTGCGCTCGGCCTGGGTGCCGAGGTCGGCGCGCCCGGCTGGCGGCGCGCCTGGATGGCGCTCGATGCCGACGGCGCCATCTGCGGCCACGCCGACCTGCGCGCGCGGCCCGAGCGGGCATCGAGCCACCGCTGCCTGCTCGGCATGGGCGTCCACCGCGACTGGCGGCGCCAGGGCCTGGGCGAACGCCTGCTGGCCACGGCGCTCGGCTGGGCCCATGCCCAAGAATCGCTCGACTGGGTCGACCTCGAGGTGCTGTCGTCGAACGGGCCGGCGCGCCGCCTCTACGCGCGCAGCGGTTTTGCGTTCGCCGGCGAATTGCCCGACCTGTTTCGCATCGACGGCGAGCAGCACGGGTATGTCTACATGACCTGCAAGGTCTAGCTGACCGCCGGCTCCGGCAGCGTCAGCGTGTGCCGCTCGGTATCGAGCGTGGCGCGGATTTCCAGCGGGATCGTGAACTGGTCGCAGATGTGGCCGATCGAATAGCCGCTCACCGCCGGCACCGACGACCACTGGACCACTGAACCACTAAAACCACTGGGGTCAAGTCTGACATTCAGACACGGCCTCTTCCTTGATCGCCAATCGCGCGGGGTGGCAAACGTGGGCTTTGAGATACGGACCAGGCTGTGAGAATGGTTGAGCTTGTGTCCGAATGTCAGACGTGACCCCAGCCTTTTGGCTTTAGCGCATCGATGGCGGGCAGCGCCGGATGCCGACATGGCCTGGTTTAGCTGACCGCCGGCTCCAGCAGCGTCAGCGTGTGCCGTTCGGTATCGAGCGTGGCGCGGATCCCCAGCGGGATCGTGAACTGGTCGCGGATGTGGCCGATCGAATAGCCGCTCGCCGCCGGCACCGACAGCGGCGCCAGGTGCAGGTCCAGCGTCTGGTCGAGCGTCAGCGAAATGTCCTCGTGCTCCGGCCCGCAGTTTTCGCAGATGCCGACCATTACCCCCGCCGCTTTCGCAAAGCCTGCCGACAAATCGAGCTGGGTCATCCAGCGGTCGATCCGGTACGGCGCTTCGTTCACTTCTTCCAGGAACAGGATGCTGTCCTTGAAATCGGCCGCATAGGGCGTGCCGGCCAGCGCCGCGAGCAAACTCAGGTTGCCACCCATCAGGCGCCCGCTGGCCACGCCGGCGTGCACGGTGCGCAGCGCGAAATGCGGCTGCTCCAGGGCGCGCCGGCTGTTTTCCAGGGCCATCGGAATCGTGTAGCGCGGCTGCGGATCGCTCAATACCGCCATCATGTGTTCGGTCGCGTAGTCGGTCATCGTCGACGAGGCCACCGGACCGTGGAAGGTCACCAGGCGCGCATGTTTATGGATGGCCAGGTGCAGCGCGGTAATGTCCGAGTAGCCCAATAAAATCTTCGGGTTGGCGCGGATCAGCGCGAAATCGAGGCGGGACAGGAGCGAAATACAGCCCGAGCCGCCGCGGATCGGCCAGATCATCCTGATCTCGGGGTCGCCGAACATCGCATGCAGGTCGGCCAGTCTCTGCGGCACGCTGCCGCCATAATTGCCGTACACCGCGCGCAGGCTCGCGCCTTCGCGCACCCGCAAACCCAGCGCCTCGATGTTGCAGCGCGCCTTGGCGATCGATTTTTCGGTGGCGTAGCCGCCCGGCGCGATCAGGCCGACGGTGTCGCCCGGCTGCAGGCGCGGAGGTTTGATCAGGGATGACATCTTCGGTAGCGACGGGCGGCGCCGGCGCGCGCCTGCCTGCGCCGGCAGCGCCAGGCCCGGCGCCAGCAGGAAGGCGCTGCCAAGCAGGGAGAGCAATGCGCGGCGGCGCGGGTCGGGGAAATGCGGCATCCGGGCAGGATAGTGGATAAACAAGGCCCGCGGGCGTCGAAGGCATCGCCTTCTTCGTGCGCGGGCCGCTACGCTTGCGCGAACGCGCTCAGAAGAACCGGTAGTTCGCCGTCAGCGTGAACGCGCGGCCGCGCGGATCGGCCACCCGCGGTTCCCAGCTGCTGCCGGCACCCGAGTTGCTGTCGTAGGTGATGGCGAACGGCGGGTCTTCGTCGAACAGGTTCTTGATGCCGCCGGTCAGGGTCAGGTTCTTGACGCCGGTGTAGCTGACGCTGGCGTTGAAGACGATGTACGAATCGACCTTCGGATTGTAGTTCGACGGCAGCACGCGGCCGCTGGCCACGCCTGGCAGCACCTGGTCCTTGTAGCCGGCACGGTAGACGTTCTGCAGCAAGCCGCTCCAGTGGCCGTGGCGGGCGCTGAGGTAGGCGGTGTGCTTCCATTTCAGGCCGAGGTCGCCGGTATAGGTGAACCGGCCCACTTCGCTGGCGCCGAAAGTGGCATTGCGGGTAGGACGCGACTTCTTCTCGAGCAGGCGCGAGCCGTCGATGCCCAGGCCCCAGACCGTGCCTTCCCAGCTGCCACCGGTGCGCGCGCCCACTTCCAGGCCGCGCGTGATGCGTTCGCCGGCATTGATCCAGCGCTGGTCGACCGCGACCAGTTCGCCGGCGGCATTGCGCAGGAAGGCATCGCCGAACAGGTTGTAGTTCGCCAGCATGGTGGCCAGGTTGAACGAGTCGATCGTGTCTTCCTTGCGCACTTCCCAGATGTCGGCGTTGAAGGACGTGCGCGCGGCCGGTTCCCAGACCAAACCGAACGAGGCTTGTTTCGCCGTCTCAGGGCCCAGGTTGCGCTTGCCGCCGGTGAGGATGATCGGGTTGACGGCTTCGCAGCCCGGCTTGGTCGAATCGACTTTCAGGGTCGGGCACTTGGCCGGATCGGCCAGATCCTTGCCCGCGTAGGGCGACTCGGTCACGCCGTTGAACAGCTGATTGAACGAAGGCGCGCGGAAACCCGTGTTGTAAGAACCACGGAACAGCAGCGAGGCGATCGGCTGGTAACGGAACGACACTTTCGGGTTGAAGGTGCTGCCGAAGCCCGAATACTGGTCGCGCCGGCCGGCGAAAGTCACTTCCAGCGCCTTGGTGACCGGCACCAGGACTTCGGCGTAGACCGCCTTGATATCGCGGTGCACGTTGTCGAGCGTATTCGTGTCGTCGAACGGTGCGTTCAGGATCGCAGGACGGGCGTTGACGGCACGGGCGTCGCCATTGAACCGGTATTCTTCGCGCCGCAGGTCGGTACCGACGGCGGCCATGACGGCGCCGGCCGGCAGCTTGAAGATCTCGCCCGACAGCGATGCGTCGAGCTGGGTCAGGATGGTCTTGCCGCCGTACAGGATCACGCCTTCGGCCGAGGTCGAGCGGATCAGGTCGATCGCTTGCTGGGTCTGGGTTTCGCCCGGCAGCAGGAAGGGGTTGATGATGCCGCTGCCGAGGGCCTTGGCCAGGGCCGCCGTATAGTTGTAGCCGGACCCCAGCGTCGACGTCGATTCGCTGAAGGCGCGCGACAGGCCGACGCGGTAATCGAACGTGCCGACGTTGCCGAAGTTGACGGGGCCGTCGGCGCCGATCTGCAGGCGGCCGGCTTTGGTGTCGGTCTCGATCTCGCGGTTGCCGCACTCCATGCAGCGCCAGCGGTAGGCGATCGGCAGGCCGCGGTTCGCCGCCACGCTCGGGAACACCTTGACCAGCGCATCGTAGACGCGGTTGTAGTACGGGCCGCTGCTCGGGTAGAACGAGGACCCGGGGAAGGTGCTGGCACTCGGTGAAACCTGGTTCGGCGAAAAACGCTTGGCGACCTCGACTTGCGAGCCGACCAGTTCGGCGAACAGCTGGTGCTGGCCGGCCTGGAAGGTCGCGCGTGCCAGGGCGTTGGTGTTCTTCACGGGCTGCTGCAGGACGGCGGCGCGGCCGGTATCCCAGGCACAGCCGAAAGCCGAACCCGGGTTGTCCCACAGTTTTTCGTCGTAGGCGCCCATCCCGTCGATGCTGTCGCAGCCGGCGCCGCCGGGCAGGTCGAGCAGGCTAATGCCGTTGAAGGCAACCGTGCCGCCCGGCAGGGTCGGACCGGTGCCGGTACGCGACAGCAGCGATGGCGCCACGGGCGTGGCGAACACGTTGCCCGAGGGTGCGCCGCGGGTCTCGACCGACACGCCGCGCTCGGGCTGGAAGGTATCGACGAAGTCGCGCTGGTCGCCGCGCAAGGCTTGGTTGCGGCTGTGGGAAGCGGCAACGAGGACGTTATAGCCCTTGCCCTCGAGGTCGCCGAAACCGCCGGTCGCCGAGACGCGGTGGATGTTGCCGCCGCCCGCCTCGGTCACGTCGGTGAAGGCCTGGGTTTCCAGACCCTGGTAGTTTTTGCGAAGAATAAAGTTAATCACGCCGCCGATCGCATCGGTGCCGTAGGTGGCCGAGGCGCCATCTTTGAGTACCTCGACGCGTTCGACCGCCGCCATCGGAATCGAATTCAGGTCGACCGCCGAGCCCTTCATGCCGTGGGTCGCGACCCGGCGGCCGTTGAGCAGCACCAGGGTGGAATCGGCACCCTGGCCACGCAGGTTGGCCGAAGAAGCGCCATTGTTGCCGCGCTGGGCGCCCGACGTCACGTCGGCGTTCGATGCCAGGTTGTCCGAGCCGTTGCCATTGATGTTCAAGGTGGCGATCAATTGCTCGGCAGTGACGATGCCCTGCTCTTCGAGCTGCTTGCGGGAGATCACCTCGACCGGCAGCGCGCCTTCCCTGGCGATGCGTTTGATGCTCGAACCGGTCACTTCGACGCGCGCCATCGGGGTTTGTTGCAATTCCTGTGCAACGGCCGGGCTGGCCACCCCGATCAGGGCAATCAGATGGGCTATTTTCTTCAGCTTCACGCGTCTCTCCTAAGGTTTCCGTCGAACTTCATACTGGGCAGTATTACGTTATTTATTATGGGTAAAGTCATGGCACGGCGGTATGCGCCATTTCGAGACTACGCGGGGCATGGGGCGCCAGCCAATGAAAAAACTGGCAGGAAGTATAACTTCTAGGAATGTTTAAAAGAGGAAATCTTACGCGGGCTAAGGCGCCTGCCGCGACAGGCGTGCCCTGTGCACAACATCCACATCCAGATACCGCCAGGAAGTGAATTCGACCGGATGGCGCTTGTAGTTTTTTAGCCACGGATGGCGGACATCGGCCGATACCGCATGGGTCAGCGGCACCCAGGGGTTGTAGGCATGGATCAACTGGTTCATCTCGAAGTACAGGCGGCGCCGCACCGGGCCGTCGCCGAGCATGCGTGCCTGTTCGTAGCGGGTGTTATACGCCGGCAAGTTGAAGCGCGCATAGTTGGCGCGGCCTGCATTCGGGCCGTACAGCAGCTGGTAAAAATTGTCGCCGTCGGGGAAGTCGGCGATCCAGTTACTCTCGAACATCGTCACCTTGCCCAGGCGCGAGGCCTTGATGATTTCGGTCTTCTTGTCCGACTTGAACGCCACGCGCAGGCCGATGGAATTGAGGCATTTTCTCCATAACTCGTCGCGCAGGCGGCCACCGACCGTCGCTTCGCTGTGCATCGTGAGCGTCAGCGGCTGGCCGTCGGGCGCGCGCCGGAACCCTTGCGCATCGCGCTTGCCGTAGCCGTGGCGGTCGAGCAGCGCGTTGGCCAGCGCCGGGTGGTAGGGCACCGGGCTGCGGTAAGCCGGGTCGTAGCCGAGCACGTTGGGCGGCAGCGGCGACTCGGCCTTGATGGCAAAGCCTTTCTTCAGCAGCGCCACGTCCTCGGCGTTGTTGTAGGCCAGGGCGATGGCGCGGCGCAGGGCGATCCGGTCCTTGCCGTAACCGCCCAGCACCGGATCGTCCATGTTCATCCACATGTAATAGGTTTGCAGCACGGGAAAGCGCGACAGTTGCATGCCCCGTGCCCGCAACGCGGGTTTCAGGGCGCCGTCGCGGATCACCATGTCGGTCATCGATTCGGGCACCTGCTCGAGGTAATCGTATTCGCCGTTCAGGAAGCCCAGCATGCGGCCCTGGAATTCCTCGGCGATCTTGACTTCCACGCGGTCGACGCGCGGCAGGCGCTTGCCGTTCAGGGCCGCCGCAATGCGCTGGTCTTCCGGGTCGCTGCCCGGCGTGGCGCTGAAGACGGCGCTCGCATACGGGTTCGCCAGCAGCACGATGCGCTCGCTTCTCTTCCAGTCGCCGATCATGAAGGGACCGGTGCCGACCGGGTGATTGCCCGCCTGGCCCGGATAGGCCTCGATGACTTCGCGCGCCACCGCGCCGGAGGCGGGGGTCGCCATGTAAAACAGAAAATTGTTGTCGGGCTCGTTCAAGCGGATGCGCAAGGTAAACCGGTCGAGCGCCTGCAAGCCGGGGATCGGCCTGTCGTAGCTGAACTGTTTCTTGAGGGCGGCATCGCCGACGAGTTTTCCGTCGAACATGTACAGCCAGGGGGACTTCAGGGCCGGGTCGTACAGGCGGGTCAGGCTGTAGACCATGTCCTGGGCCGTCATTTCGCGTTTTATTCCCTTGAAGGCCGGGTCGGGCGTGAAATGGATGCCGGGGCGGATGCGGAAGGTATAGGTGCGGCCGTCGGCGCTCACTTGCGGCATGGCCGCTGCCGTATTTGGACGCAATGTCACGGGGCGCGCCAGGTAGTCGTAGCGCAACAGCGGGTCGAACAGGTTTTCCAGCAGCGACAAGGTCGCGCTGTCGGAAGCGGCGGCCGGATCGAGCCCGGTCTCGCTGGTCGACAGGAACATGCGCAGCACTTTCTGTCCCGGCGCCGCCGCCGGCGCGGCACCGATGGCCGCCGGCGCGCCCGCGCAGGCGGCGGCAAGCAGCAGCAGGGCGAAAGTCGAGGTGCTTCGTGTCATGGCAAGTCCTGGTTGAGCGTTCGTATCATATGCGCGACGCTGTAGGGAGGCAAACGCAAGGCTGCGCTCACCACCTTTCTGCATGATGCGGCTGTATTCTTTCTTCCTTGCACCTTGCTCTGCGCCTATACTCACCGCTGCACCATCGTGCGAGACCAGCCGTGACCTTGTCTGCGGCTACAGGAAACAGCGTCATCGCGGCCACCGGCCCATGACCTTATCGGACCCACTCATGGCATTGAATTACATCTGGACTGGTTTCTTCCTCGTCGGCTTCGTGGCAGCGCTTGCCCAATGGCTGTTTCTGGGCGACTCGGAAATTTTCAAACGCGTTATCGACGGCACCTTCAGCTCGGCCAAGATGGCGGTGATGGACATCGCCCTGCCGCTGGCCGGCGTGATGACGCTCTGGCTGGGCATCATGAACATTGGCGAAAAAGCCGGCGCCATCAACCTGTTTGCGCGCCTCATCGCCCCCTTCTTTTCCCGCATCTTCCCGGGGGTGCCGCGTGAACATCCCGCGAATGGCCATATGGTCATGAATTTCTCGGCCAATATCCTGGGGCTCGACAATGCCGCGACCCCGTTCGGCCTGAAGGCCATGGAAAGCCTGCAAACGCTCAACCCGCGCAAGGATGAAGCGAGCGATGCCCAGATCATGTTCCTGGTGATCCAGACCTCGGGCTTGACGGTGATTCCGCTGGCGATCATGGCCCAGCGCGCCATCCTCGGCGCGGCCAATCCGGCCGATATCTTCATTCCGACCCTGATCGCTACCTTCTGCTCGACCTTCACCGGGATCGTCGCCGTCAGCCTGCGCCAGCGCATCAACCTGCTCGACCCGGTGGTGTTCGGCTGGATCGGCGGCCTGACCGCCATCATTGGCGCCCTCGTGTTCTATCTCACCAATTACCTGGCCAAGGCCGAGATCGAACTGGTATCGGTCGTGGCTGCCAACCTGATTCTTTTTTCCATCATCGCCGCCTTCATGGTGGCGGCGCTGCGCAAGGGGGTCAATGTCTTCGAAGCCTTTATCGAGGGCGCGAAGGGCGGCATCGAAACCTCGCTGAAAATCATTCCCTACCTGGTCGGCATGCTGGTGGCGATCAGCGTGGTGCGCAACTCGGGCATCCTGGGCCTGATCGTCAACGCCTTCGAATGGGTATTCACCCAGCTTGGCCTGCGCACCGATTTCGTCGGCGCGCTGCCCACCGCGCTGATGAAGCCGCTGTCGGGCAGCGGTTCGCGCGCGATGATGATCGACGCCATGACGACCTACGGCGTGGACTCCTTCGTCGGCCGCCTCGCCTCGATCCTGCAAGGCGCCGCCGATACCACGTTCTATATCGTCGCCCTGTATTTCGGCTCGGTCGGTATCCGCAAGACCCGCTACGCGATCGGTTATGGCCTGCTGGCCGACCTCGCCGGCGTGATCGCCGCCATCTTCGTTGCCTACCTGTTCTTCGGCTGATCGATCAAGGAGCCCCATGCTGCGCCACCTCGCCCTCGCCGCCGCCCTCCTCGCTTGGCTACCCGTCCAGGCCCAGTTGCCGGAACCGGTGACGCAGCTGCTGGCGCAAGGGGGCATGCGGCCCGATTCCGTCGGCGCCCTGGTGCTGCGCGGCGACCAGGTTGTCCTGCAGCACCTGGCCGAGCGCCCGATGCAACCGGCCTCGATCATGAAGCTGGTGACGACCCTGGTGAGTCTGGAGCAGCTGGGGCCGGTATTTCGCGGGCGTACCGAACTGCGCACGAACGGCGCCGTCGACAAGGGCGTGTTGCAGGGCGACCTGGTGCTGCGCGGCGGGGCCGATGCGGATTTTTCGGGCGAAGTACTGGAAGGCATGCTGCGCGCCCTGCGCAATGCGGGCATCGAGCGCATCGACGGCAACCTGGTGCTGGACCGCAGCCTGTTCACGCCGGCGCGGCCCGATGCCGGCCTGCCCCCGTTCGACGCGTCGCCCGAGGCGTATTACAACGTCATTCCCGACGCGCTCCTGGTCAACAAGAACATGCTGCAGATCGACATGCGCTCGACCGACAAGCGCATCCGGCTCGACATGCAGCCGGCGCTGGCCGGGGTCACGATCGCTTCCAACATGAGGCTGATCGACGCCGATTGCGCCAGCTGGGAAGACGGCTGGAAACTGCCGCAGGTAACACGCACCGCGGGCGGCACGATCCGGGTCGTGCTGCAAGGCACCTACCCTAAACATTGTGCCCGTACCAGCAGCATCAACGTGCTCGACCGCGACGACTATCTCGACGGCCTGTTCCGCCTGACATGGCGGCAGCTCGGAGGCGAGCTGAGCGGCAAGACGGTGACCGGCAACGCGCCGTCCGATGCGCGCCTGCTGGCCGAACACCGCGCGCGGACGCTGCCGGAATTGGTGCGCGACACGAATAAACCGTCGGACAACGCGCTGGCGCGCACGCTGTTCCTGAGCCTGGGCGCCCTGGAAGCGGACCCGGTGCTGGGCAGCCGTCCGCTGCCGCCGGCCGCGGACGCGACGACCTATGCCCGCGCCGACGGCGCCGTGCGCCACTGGATGCGCGCGCGCGGCATCGACGACAGCGGTTTTGTGATCGACAACGGCTCCGGCCTGTCGCGCATCGAGCGCATCAGCGCGCTGCAGATGGGCGCCTTGCTGCGCGCCGGACTGCGCAGCAACTGGGCGCCGGAATTCCTGGCCAGCATGCCGATCGCGGCGACCGACGGGACGATGCGCCGGCGCTTGCACGACAGCCCGGCGGCGGGACGCGCGCGCCTGAAAACGGGATCGCTGCGCAATGTGGTGGCCGTGGCGGGCTATGTGCCGGATGCCGCCGGCGTGCAGCATGTGGTGGTGGCGATGGTCAACGACGAGCTGGCCGGCGACGGACGCGGGCGGGCGGTGGTCGATGCGCTGGTCGATTGGGTGGCGAAGTCGGGGGCGCCGGCTGCGCCCTAGGATCGGAAGGTGGAGGCGCGCGCCTGCCTGCATCCGCCCAGCGCAAAGCCGGGCTTGACGGATATTGGAGCGGCGCGTTGCGCAAGCTCAACTAATCGAGCTTACTGTCTTTTCTCTTGCTTCGCACGCAATATTGATAAGGTGATACCCAAATACAACGCTTGTAGCGGGAGCATTGGTATGTACGGAACACAATTGTTACTATCTTTTGCTTTTACGGAAACATTTTTCCGAAGACACAGCCCATGCCGAGGCAATCCGCTTCGATAACCAAGAATTGAGAGAACATGACGAGACGCCCTGCCTGCCATCCTTTCCGCCAAACCCTGCTCGCGACCGCCCTGCTGGCCGCGCTCTACCCTGCCACGGCGCAGGAGACGGGCGCCACCGGCAGCGCCGGTGCCGACGAAACCAATCCGGCCCGCGTGGTCGTGCTCGGTTCGCGTTCGAGCGCCAAGACCGCGCTCGATACGGCCGCGCCGGTGGGACTGATCAGCGCGAAAGACATGCAGACCGCCGGTCCCCTGGAACTCGGCAAACTGTTGCAAACGCTGGACCCGTCGTTCAATTTCTCGACCACCTTCATCAGCGACGGCACCGACATCATCCGTCCTGCCACGCTGCGCGGCCTTGGCCCCGACCAGCTGCTGGTGCTGGTCAACGGCAAGCGCCGCCACCAGCAAGCGCTGGTCAATGTCCAGCAGACCATTGGCCGCGGCTCGGCCGGTACCGACATCAATGCGATCCCGATGTCGGCCATCGCGCGCATCGAGGTGCTGCGTGACGGCGCGGCGGCCCAGTACGGGTCGGACGCGATTGCCGGCGTGATCAACATCGTCCTCAAATCGCAGGTCAAGGAAACGCAAGTCAGCAGCTCGGTCGGCACCACCGCCGAAGGCGACGGCGACATGATCTCGGCCAGCGCCAACACGGGCTTTGCGCTCGGCACTGACGGCGGCTTCGTGAACCTGTCGGCCGAAGGCCGCCGCCGCGGCGAAACCAACCGCGCCGGCGTCGATACCCTGCGCGTCGATCCGCCGCGCGTGACCCAGCGCATCGGCGACAGCCTGGCCAAGGACGCCTTCCTGTGGGTCAACGCCGGCCTGCCGATCAACGCCGACAGCGAGTTCTATGCCTTCGGCGGCGTCTCCAAGCGCACCGGCGACTCGTCCGGCTTCTACCGCAGCCGGGGCGACGGCCGCAATGTGCCCGCGGTCTACCCGAACGGCTTCCTGCCGAACATCGTCACCACGGTGAAAGACGCGTCCTTCGCCGTCGGCTACCGCCACAACCTGGCCAACGACTGGAAGTTCGACACCAGCGTGAACCATGGCCGCAGCCAGCTCGGTTTCCATGAGCGCGAATCGATCAACATCAGCTACTGGTTCGAGCCGAAACCGGGCGGCGGCATCTACGCCGAGTCGCCCCTGGAAGCCGATACCGGCACCCTGAAGTTCAACCAGACCACCTTCAATGCCGACCTGCGCGGTCCGGTCGAGCTGGCTGGACGCAAGATCTCGCTGGCGGCCGGTTTCGAATACCGCAGGGACAATTACGAAATCGAAGCGGGCGATCCGGTCTCTTACCAGTACGGCCGCACCAACAATCCGGCCATCGTCATCCGCGACCAGAACGGCGGCATCGCCGCCTCGGGCGCGCAGGGCTTCCCGGGCTACACGCCGTCCACCGAAGTCGACGAGGGCCGCCACAACATCGCCTTCTACCTCGACGCCGAGCACAACATTACCGACAAGCTGCTGGTCGCCGGCGCGGTCCGTTACGAGAAATACTCGGACTTCGGCAACACCACGACCGGCAAGCTCTCGATGCGCTACGATCCGTCGCGCACCCTCGGCCTGCGCGGCAGCATCTCGACCGGCTTCCGCGCGCCGTCGGTGCAGCAGAAGTTCTACAGCTCGGTCTCGACCAACCTGAACGCGGCCGGCGTGCTGACCGAAACCCTGACCGCGCGCGAAGGCAGCGCCGTCACCCGTGCCTTCGGCATCGCGCCGCTGAAGGAAGAAACCTCGAAGAACGCCAGCGTCGGCATCGTCCTGCGTCCGCTGCCGAACTTCTCGGTCACGGCCGACCTGTACCGCATCGACATCGACGACCGCATCGTTTTTTCGAGCAACATCGCTCCCGAAGCCGGCGCCGGCCCGATCCGCGCCATCCTCGATCCACTGAAGGTCGGCCAGGCGCAGTTCTTCACCAACGCGATCGACACCAGCACCGACGGTTTCGACCTGGTGGCCGAGCACACCACGCGCTGGCCAGGGTCGACCCTGGTGCTGTCCGGCCAGCTCGGCTTCAACAAGACCGAAGTCAAGGCGCGCCGCTCGCAGTCGCCGGTGCTGACCGGCGCCCAGCTGTTCGACGACGCCCAGGTGACGCTGATCGAACGCGGCCAGCCGCGCCAGCACCATGTGGTGGCCGCCGACTACACGCGCGGCCCCTGGAACCTGAACACCCGCGCCAGCTATTTCGGCGAAGTGCAGGGCCAGGGCTTCACCGCCCCGTTCGTGCAGACCTGGGAAGCGAAGTGGCTGGTCGACCTGAGCGTGCGCTATGCCTTCACCAAGCGCCTCTCGCTGGCCGTCGGTGCGAACAACTTGTTCGACACCTACCCGACCGAGTGGGACAAGGTGCGCGCGGCACCGTTCCCGCAGCTGGGCTTCACGCATTGCTGGGAAACCTGTCCAATCGGCATTAACGGCCGCCAGATGTACGCGCGCGTGGATTACGCGTTCTAAGAAGGCACGCGGCGTCAGGGTTTCGACGCCGGCGTGCCGCTTCCCGCAGGCTCCAGCCAAGGGGCCCCGGCCACCTCGGGCCGGGCCTCGACCAGCGCCACTTGCGCCTTGGTCGCTTCGCGAATGGTGCGGATAACGTCGAGCATCGTTTTTTCCGCGTATTTTTCGGGCGTGCCGAGCACCATGCCGGTGGCGCGGCGCGGCCATGCCAGCCAGCCGCCTTCCTTCTTGGTGAAGCCGGCATACAGGTCGAGGTGGTAGCCGGTCTTGTACGGGTAGAGGCAGGCGACGATCTGCATGTCCTGGCCGCCGCGCACCTCGGGGCGCGCGCGGGCGGTCCAGCTGGCGCCGTCGCAGGTGGGGCCGCGCGCCGCGCCCGGGGTCTCGGCTAGCTTGAAGCGGCCCGGCTGGTCCAGCACCTCGGCCGTTTCAGGCAGGGGCGTGGCCAGCATGGCGTTGTTGATATTGCGGCTGATGCCCTCGCTGGCCGCGCGCGCCACGGCCGGCGGCGCCGCCTCGGTCTTGATGTCGAACACCCGGACATACTCGACCGTCCGGTCCCGCGCCGCGAACATCTCGCCCGCGCCCGTGCTGCAACCCGCCAGCGCCGCGCCCACGGACGCCGCCATCATCAATCGTTTCATTGCGCACCTCTCCTGTCCGTTGGAAGAATGGGTATTGCGCGAGAGGAAAAGAAGCGGACTCGTCAAGCCATGGCATCAATCTCTCGTCGATACCAACCGATTGTCCGGGCCAGGACAGCGCTAAAGGCTGAGAAAACTCAAGCGTGCGCGCGAGGGGGGTCAGAGCACGCGGCGGAAGGTGGCGCGCACGCGCTCGCGGTCGCCACAGTCGAAATGCCACCATTCGGTCTTGATGCCGGCGTAGCCGGCGCCGACCATGGCGCCGCGCAGCAGGCGGCGGTGGCCCAGCTGCCGTTCGCTCAAGCGGCCGGCGGCCAGGAATCCCGCTTCCAGTGCCGGGTGCGACAAGTCCGTCATGTCGTCGAAGCCGGTTCCCATGTCGAGCTCGCGGCCCTGGGGGTCGAGGATGGTCACGTCGAGCGCCATGCCGTACGAGTGGATCGAGCCGCGCGCCGGGTCGGCCAGGTACATCTGCAGGCCGGTGCCGTCCAGAGCATCCCATAACTGCTGCTGCACCCGCTGCGGGCGCAGGGCATCGAGCACGAGCAGGGTGTGGCCGGGGGCCTGCCCGGCCAGCCAGGCGACCGCCGTTTCCAGCGCCGCGGCGGCCTCGACGTGCAGCCAGGCGCAGTCGAACGGAGAATACAGGTCGCGCCCGACGAAATTGTTGGCGCCGGCGTAGCGCAGGTCGACCGCGATGCCGGCGATCGACGACAGGTGGCGGAACTCCGCGCTGGCGGCGATGTCTTCGCTGGCGAGCGTCGGGCATGCGCCGGCCATTCAGGCGGCTCCCTGTTCCAGGCAGGCGCGCGCCGTGGCGCCGATGCAATTGGCCAGCGCGCGCGCGCCGTGCGAGAGCGGCGCATGGTTCGCCGTCAGCAGGAACAGCTGGACCGGCATGGGAGGCGCCCACTGGCGGCGCTGGACCTTGCCGGACGTGGCCGAGGCCGCCGTGAACGGGTCGACCACGGCCGTGCCGGCGCCGGCCTCGACCAGCGAACGGGCAATCTGGTAGGTCTGCACGACGGTGCGGAACACGGGCTGCACCCCTTGCGCTTCGCAGGCGGCGACGACGATTTCGCCGATCGGGTCGTTGTCGGCCAGGCCGATCAGTTCGCCCGTCAGCCCGGCGGGGCCGATCGGCTGCGTGCATTCGGCCGCGCTCCAGGTGCCGGCCGGGGCGATCACGGTGAGCACGCCTTGGGCGATCGGTTCGGCGACGATGCCGGGGTGGCGCGGGTCTTGCAACGACAGGGCGAGGTCGGCTTCGCCCAGGCGCAGCGCGTTGACGATCTCGCTCGTGTGGTAAGTCGCCAGCTCGCAGCGGGTCTGCGCGAAATCGCGGCGCCAGGCCGTCATCGCCTGCGGCAGCACGCCGATGGCCAGGGTCGGCGTCGACACCAGGCGCACGGTTTCCACGGCGCGGCCCTTCAGGCTGGCGGCCAGGCGGCGGATGCCTTGCAGGTCGCGGTTGAGTTTTTCGGTTTCGGCGAACAGGCGGTGCGCTTCCGGCTTCGGATACAGTTTTCCGCGCACGCGCTCGAACAGCGGCATGCCCAGCTGCAGCTCGGCGTGCTGCAGCACCTTGGTGACGGCCGGCTGCGAGATGTGCAGTACCTGGGCGGCACCGCTGATGGTGCCGACCTGCATGATGGCGTGGAAAACTTCGATGTGGCGCAAGCGCATTGGGTCAATCCTTCGCAACGCCCGGTGGCAGCGGGCAGGCCGCAGGATACGGCGAAACCGGGTGCACGGCGACCGTCACCGCACGACCGGCGGCGTGTTCGGCGCGCTCATGGGCGGCGCCGTGAGCGGCGCCGCGGTGACGGGCGCGGCCGGCGCTTCCGGCGGCACCGGCGGCGGCGGCGGCGGCGGCGCTGGCGCTGGCGGCACCGGACGCAGCTCGGGCGGGATCGGCGCTTCCGGCGCCAGCGGCGGTAGCGCCGGCACGATCGGCACCGAGGGCAACGGCGCATTCGCCGGCGTCGTCAGCACTTCGAGCATGGCCGCCGTTTCGGCATCCGGTTCGCCGATGCAGTTTGCCGGCCGGTATTTCATCTGGAAGGCGGCGATCACGGTCCGGGTAGGCTGGTCGAAGACACCGGACTGGGTCAAGCCGAAACCGTGGCTGGCCAGCTTTTTCTGGAACCACGCGGCGTCCGGAATCTGGATATCGAACACCTGGCGCACGGCGGCGACGCGCTGCGCGTCCGGCCACAGCACCAGCCCGGCCTGGGCCAGCTGGCGCCAGGGGAACATCGGACCCGGATCCTGCTTGCGCAGCGGGGCGATGTCGCTGTGGCCGACCACGTTCTCGGGCAGGATGCCATGGCGCGCGACGATCCCTTTGACCAAGGGAATCAGGGCGTCGATCTGGGTTTGCGGGAAAGGCGCGTAGACACGCCCTTGCGGGGTATCGGTCCAGCCGGCATTGACGATCTCGATGCCGATCGAGCTGTTGTTGAGCTGCGTATAGCCTTTCCAGCTCGAGATGCCGGCGTGGTAGGCGGCGCGGCTTTCGTCGACCAGGCCGTAGACGGTCGGGCGGGCATCGTCGGTGAGCAGGTAGTGGGCGCTCACTTGCTGTTCGGTCAGGATCTTGAGCGAGGCCGGCTTGTCGGCCACCGTGTAGTGCAGCACCAGGAAGCGCACGCGGCTGGCCTGGCCCTTGGCCGAATAAGTCTTGTCGATGCCGTCGGGCGCGGTCACGCAACCGGCAAGCAGGGCGATCAGGAGAGTAGCGGCAAGCGATTTCATGGCGGTCCGGGTCATTATCATCATAAAAGGGAGATCAAGGGGTGGCGGCGCCCGCCGCGGCCAGGCGGGCGGCGGCATGGTGCGCGCGCATGGCGCTCTGGGTGAGGATGCAGTCCGGCGCCAGGCTGGCGCGCATGCTCGCGGCAATCGACGGGTGCAGGGCGGCGGCACGGCCGGAGAGGACCACCGGACGCGGCCCGAAGCGCCGGATCAGCGCGCTTGCCAGGCGGCCCAGCTCGCGGCCGGCTTCGTCCAGGATGGCGGCCGCGGCCGGGTCGTGCGCCGCGCTGGCCGCCACGGCCAGCGCCAGCTGGCCGATTTCGCCGCGTTCCTTGCCGTAGATGAACTGGCGCGAACAGGCCCAGGCCGAGCCGCCGACGTGGTCGAACACGGCGCGCGCCATGGGCGAGCGTTCCCAGCTGCCCGGCGCTTCGTCTTCCAGGCGCCAGATCCGGCGCAATGCTTCGCGCGCGATCCAGAAGCCGCCGCCGCCATCGTCGAGCACGACGCCGCGTCCGCCGGCCCGGTGAAACCTGCCGTCGCCATCGATGAAGGCGCCGATCGAGCCGGTGCCGGCATAGACCAGGTAGCCTGCGCCGGGCGTAAAACTGGCACGGTAGGCAATGTCGATGTCGTTGCACATGACAATCGATGCGGGCGCGATGCCGAGCAGCCCGGCCAGCCAGCGCGTCAACTGACCGCCGTCGCCGCCGAACCCGGTGAGGCCGGCGCGCACCCGGTCCGGCTGCGCGTGCGCGAGCACGGCCTGGGCCAGCAGCGCAAACGTGGCCTGCACGCTGGCGCGGCCCTCGGGGGTGCTCATTTGCAGGGCGGACAAGCCGGCGAGCGTGCCTTCGGCCAGGATCGCGCCGTCCGGCGCGGCCAGGGCCCAGCGGGTCTGGGTGCCGCCGGCGTCGATGCCCAGGCCGATGCCGGGCTCAGTGGTCGAATCGAGCATGGACACGTGATAGCCGACATTTCATGATTGGAATTGATGAATAAAGGCAACTATTTATGAGCCGAAACACTGAATGGTTCATGCACCCATCCGCCTTACGACTTGCCCCACACCTGTACGCGGTCGCCTTCGATGCCGAGCCGGTCCACGGCGCCGACGAATACCGCATCGGCCGCGCCCAGTTGCGCATCGTCCTGCACCGTCCAGTCTTCCCTTGCGGCCGGCACCACCGCCAACTTCCACTCGTTGCCATGGCGCGCCCATACCGTGTACAGGGCATTGGCTTTGCCAGCCGTCAGTTTTAGATCGATCCCCTTGCCGTTGCGCAGCGCTTTTACCCGCGGCAAGCCCGGTTTCGCGTTGCCCAGCCAGGGCGTGGCCGGCACCAGCGCCGGGGTCGCGTATGACACCGTGCTCAGCTGGTCGGCGATGCCTTTGCGATTCTGCATCAGGGCAATCATGCTGAAGTGTACGTGGCCGCCCGCCTGCGGGCGCGCACGGGTCGCGTCGATCTGGTCGAGGATTTCCTGCGGCTGGTACTCCTTGGTCGGGGCACCGATGCGGCTGGTAAACAGGCCGGGCCAGATGTGGCGGCCTTGCGTGTTCTGGCCGATCCAGTAATCGAGCAGCACGTCGTAGGCTTGCGGCGCCTGGCTGCGCGCCCAGTACAGTTGCGGCGTGAAATAGTCGAGCCAGCCCTTTTGCAGCCACAGTTCCGCGTCCGCGTACAGCTTGTCGTACTGCGAAAAGCCGGCGATGCCAGGCGGGCGGCGGTCCGGGCGGCCCAGGCCGAAGGGGCTGATGCCGAAGCGCACCCAGCTTTTTTCGCGGTGGATGCCCTTGTACATTTCCTCGATCAGGTCGTTGACGTTCTGGCGGCGCCAGGATGGACGGTCGAGCTTGCCGCCACGGGCGAGATAACGCTCCCAGGCCGGCGTATCCGGAAAGTCGAGCTCGGCCTTCATGCCGTTCCTGCCGTCGAGCGCCGCCTGGTTGCCGGCCACCGTCGGGCTCGCTTCGATCGGGTAGGGATAGAAATAGTCGTCGATGTGGACGCCGTCGATGTCGTAGCGGCGCACCACGTCGAGCACGACCTCCAGGGTCTGCCGCGACGCCGATTCCTCGCCCGGGTCCATCCACATGAACTTGCCGTAGCGGCGCACGGCCGACGGGTTCGCGCGCGTGATGTGGTTGGCGGCGGCCGGCGAGCGGGCGCCGTCGTGGCGGGCGCGGTAGGGATTGAACCAGGCATGCAGCTCGAGGCCGCGCGCATGCGCTTGCGTCACCCAGAATTTCAGCGGGTCGTACCAGGGCTGCGGCGCCTGGCCCTGGGCGCCGGTCAGGTATTCCGACCACGGTTCGATGGGCGAGGCGTAGATGGCGTCGGCCGAGGGGCGCACTTGCAGCACGATGGCGTTCAGGTTCATCGCCTTGGCGCGGTCGAGGATGGCGATCGCCTCGGCCTGCTGCTGGGACGCCTTCAGGTTTTGCCGGCTCGGCCAGTCGATATTGGCCACCGTCGACACCCAGGCGGCGCGGAACTCGCGCGGCGCGGCCGGCGGCAGCTTGCCGCTGGCGGCGATCGTCCCCTTCGGCGCGGCCGCCTCCTTTTTCGGCGTCGAGCAGCTCGCCAGGAGCCCACCCAGGGTTAGCATGCCCGCCATACCCGCCAGCGCCAATGCGCGTTTTTTCATATCAGCCACTACCGCTCCCACTCGATCTCGATCGTCCTACGTTGATAAACCACCGCTTGCGCCAGCCTGGCCCGGCGCTACCCCCGCGCAACGGCGCCGCCCAGCGCGCCGCCAGGAGAAGGCGGCAATAGTAGCAAAGCTCAGCCCGTCAGCAGGAAACAATAGGCACGCCGGCCAGGCGGCCCGGCGCGGGCGCCTGTGCGCGGTGGTTCACCATGTCATGGTCCGGTCTTCATGCGCCTGGCCGGCGCACGCCGGCAGGCGCCTATTTTTTCCCGAACTCCGGATCGATCTTCACCAGGGCCGCCATGACGAAGGCCGGAATCGTCGCAATGCACACCCAGATAAAGAAGTTCTGGTAGCCCAGGTATTCCTGCAGCTTTCCGCTCCACATGCCCGGCACCATCATGCCCAGCGCCATCAGGCCGGTGCAGATCGCGTAATGCGCGGTCTTGTGCTCGCCGTCGGCGACCATGATCATGTACAGCATCATGGCGGTGAAGCCGAAGCCGTAGCCGAACTGCTCGATCGCGAGGAAGGCCGAGATCAGCGCCAGGCTGGTCGGCTGCGCCTGCGACAGGTAGACGAAGACCAGGTCGGGCAAGTGCACGGCGAACACCATCAGCCACAGGCAGCGTTTCAGGCCGATACGCGAGATCAGGTAGCCGCCGGCCAGGCCGCCGATGGTGAGCGAAATGATGCCGATCGTGCCATAGGCCCAGCCGTACTGGGCAGTGGTGAGCCCGAGGCCGCCCTTTTCCAGCGGGTCCTTGAGGAAGGGCGCGACGAGTTTGAGCAGCTGCGCTTCGCCCAGGCGGAAGGTCAGGATGAAGCCGAGGATCAGCCAGATGTCGCGCTTGCGGAAAAACGCGCCGAAGGTGCCGAAGAATTCGCGCAGCGGATTGGCGCCGGCGGCGACCGCATGGTCGCCCTCGGGTTTCGGCAGCATCAACTGGTGCCAGGCAAAGGCGGCGGCGAACACGCCGGCCAGCACGAAAAAGACGATCGACCAGGCCTTGTGCGTATCGCCGAGCGAGACGGCGAGGTAGCCGGCCAGCACCACCAGCGGCCCCTGGCCGGCCAGGGTCGCCAGCCGGTAGAAGGTGCTGCGCACGCCCACGAAAGCGGCCTGGTCTTTCTGGCGCAGGCCCAGCATATAAAAGCCGTCGGCCGAAATGTCGTGGGTGGCCGAACTGAAGGCCATCAGCCACATCACGGCCAGGCTGACCGAAAAGAAGGCGGGCAGGTGCAGCACCGTGCCGACCGCCGCCAGGGAAGCGGCCACGACCAGTTGCAGCAGCACCGTCCAGCGCCGCTTGGTGCCGAACATGTCGACGACGGGCGACCATAGCGGCTTGATCACCCAGGGCAGGTACAGCAGGCTGGTGTAGAAGGCGATGTCGGTATTCGACACGCCCAGATCCTTGTACATGATGACCGATAACTGCATCGCCACCACATACGGAATGGCCTGGGCAAAATACAGCGACGGCACCCACAGCCATGGACTTTTTGCTTGAGAAGTTTTCATTACGCCTTCGTGTTCGGGCAAAGGGGGCCGGCGGGGCCACGGCAGCGGCCCAGGCAGCATCTGCCGTGTCACGGCTTAGTCTGCGAGTGCCTGGCGCACATTGCCGTCCGCTGCTTCCAGCAAGGCCCTGGCTTGCTCGACACCGGTTTGTTTGGACAAGGCCACGATCGCGGTCTTGACATGGAAATCGCATTGTTCCAGCACCGCGCGCGCTGCCGCTTCGTCGACGCCGGTGGCAAAGGCCGTCAGGCGGATGGCGCGCAGCACCAGCTTGGCGTTGGTCGCCTTCAAGTCTACCATCAGGTTGCCATAAACCTTGTTCAAACGCACCATCAAGGCAGTCGAAAAAGTGTTCAAGGCAATTTTTTGCGAGGTGCCCGCTTTCAGGCGGGTGCTGCCGGAAATGACTTCCGTGCCCGTGTCGAGGGTGACGCCGATGTCCGCCTCGTTCGCCACCGGAGCGTCGACATTGTTGGCAAAGCCGATCGTCAGGGCGCCGACGGCGCGCGCGGCGCGCAGCGCGCCCAGCACGTAAGGCGTGGCGCCGGAAGCGGCCACCAGCAGGACGACGTCGCCGCTCATCACGTTCACCGCGCGCAGGTCGTCCGCCCCCTGCACCAGGTCGTCCTCGGCGCCTTCGACGGCGACGAACATGGCGTCAGTCCCGCCGGCCAGCAGGGCCACGGCGCGCCCATGCGGCCAGGAAAAGGTGGGGTACAGCTCGACGCTGTCGAGCACGCCCAGGCGGCCCGAGGTGCCGGCGCCGACATAGATCAGGCGGCCACCTGCCTGCACGCGCGGCAAGGCGGCCGCCACCGCGGCGGCGATGCGCGGCGCGGCGGCGCGCACGGCGTCGACCGCATTCATCTGGTCGTCTACCAGCACATTGACCAGTTCCGCGGTCGGGTACTGGTCGAGCAGGACATGGTCCTGGGCCGGGGTTTCGGTTTTCAGCATGGCGGCAAGGAAGTGACGGATTTTCGATAAAACCAGTGTAATACCAATTGAGGCAAGACTGCCATGAAAGGAAGGGCGAGGCGCATGCCGAAAAGTTATGCCGGGGCGCGCCGCAGCTCGGCGACGAAATCGTAGTAATCGCTGCGGCAATACGAATGCGTCAATTCCACGGCCACGCCCGAGTCGAGGTAACCGACCCGGGTGATGAAGAGCACGGCTTGCCCTTCCGGCACGCCGAGCTTGCCGGCCAGGTCGCCCGGCGCATTCATGGCGCGGATGTGCTGCAGCGCGCGCGCCGGCATGTGGCCGCCGCGCTCGAGGCAGGCATACAGGGAATGCTCGACCGCGCCCGGATCGGGCAGGACGGTCGCGGGAATCACGCTCGTTTCATAGGCCATCACGACGTCGTCGGCCAGGCGCAGGCGTTCCAGGCGCGCCACGCGCGCGCCGGGGGACAGGCCCAGCGCCAGCTGCTCGTCGGCATCGGCGACCATGAGCGCGCGCCGCAGCCAGCGCGAACGCGGCGTATAGCCGCGCTGCTGGAGCTGCTCGGAAAAGCTCGACAGGTTCGACAGCGGCTGCTCGATGCGCGGCGCGATGTAATTGCCCGAACCGCGCCGGCGCACCACCAGGCCCTGCTCGACCAGCTGGTCGATGGCCTTGCGCGCGGTGACGCGCGAGACGCCCTGCTGCTCGGACAGCGTGCGTTCCGAAGGCAGCGCCTGGTCGGCCTGGTAGCGGCCTTCGCGCACGTCGCGGGTGAGCTTGCGCGCCAGCTGCATGTAGAGCGGCGAATGGTCGTTGAAATCGATCATGCAATCGATGGTGGCTTGGTTCATGGACGTGTGCGTCGGTGGCTTGCCGCCAGTGTAAAGGCTGCACGGCCCGGCAGGCTGAAAATCGCGCCGGCGCCATCGTTTATGATGTGCCATACGCATTATTCGGGAGGCAGCATGAATGGATACAGGCGCACGCTGCTCGGCATGGCCCTGGCGGGCGCATGCGCACCGGTCTGCGCGGCCGCGCCCGCGGGCGGCGGGCGCCGCGCGTTCGACAAGCTCGAGCGCGAACTGGCGGCCATCGCCGCCGACCCGGCTTGCGAACTGGCCAGCCTGTCGGTGTTGGCGATCCGCAACGGCGAACTGGCCTACGAGGGCCAGTTCGGCCGGCGCCGGATCGGCCACGGCGCCGTTGCCGACTTGCCGGCGACCCCGGACACGCTGTACCGCGTCGCTTCGATCTCGAAGATGGTCACCACGCTCGGCCTGATGCGCCTGGTGGAAGACGGCGCCGTCACGCTCGAGGCCGACGTTTCCGGCTACCTCGGCTTTACCCTGCGCAATCCGAACTTTCCGGCCCGCCCCATCACCCTGCGCCACCTGCTCACGCATACCTCGTCCCTGCGCGACGCGGCCGGGTATTCCTTGCCAGCCGGCACCGCCTTGCGGGAATTGACGATGCCTGGCGAACGGCTGCACGGGGACGGTGCGATGTGGGCAACCACTGCCGGGCCCGGCGACTATTTCACGTATTCCAACCTCGGCTGGGGCGTGATCGGCACCCTGATGGAACGCGTCGGCGGCGAGCGCTTCGATCGCCTGATGGAGCGCCTGCTGCTGCAGCCGCTGGGCCTGCAGGCGGGCTATCACCCGGCCGCCCTGCCGCCGCCAGCCCTCGACAATCTCGCTACCCTCTACCGCAAGCGCCCGGTCGACACCGAGGCCTGGCACCGGCATGGCCCCTGGATCGCCCAGGTCGACGATTACTCCGTCCAGCCCGCGCTGCCGCCGCCGGGCAGCGAACGCTATGTCATCGGCGACAATGCCACGCCCTTCAGTCCGACCGGCGGCCTGCGCATATCGGCGCGCGGCCTGGGGACCGTGATGCGCATGCTGATGAACGATGGCATGCACGAGGGCCGGCGCATCCTGCGCCGCGCCACCCTCGCGCGCATGTTCGCGCGCCAGTGGACGGCCGATGGCCAGGGCGGCAATGGCGCGACCTCGGACGGCCTGTTCACCTGCTGGGGCCTGGGTAACGCCCAGTTCCCGGACCAGCCGGGGCGGCGCCTGGTCGAGGGCGGTTTCGATGCGGCCGGGCACCTGGGCGACGCCTACGGCTTGCGCTCGGTCTTCGCGGCCGATCTGCCAAGGCGCAACGGCCTGATCGTGCTGGCCGGTGGCAGCGCGGCCGACCCTGGCCTGCAGCCGGGCGCCTATTCGGCGCTGGCGCGCTTCGAGGAACGCATCATGACGAGCCTGTTCCAGCACGTCATTGCCGCGCGGTAGAACGGGGGGAGCGTCCATGCATGACTGCCGGTTATGGCCCGGCCCTGCACTTTCATTGGCCCTGCGCGCCGGTTGCCCCTAAGCTCTTTTTATACCAGCACACAACGGACTTTCGGGATGCAGCAAGTAATCGTCATCGGTGGCGGCGTCGTCGGCCTGACCTCGGCCTGGTGGCTGCTCGAGGCCGGCTTTGGCGTGACCGTCGTCGAACGTGCGCCGCAGGTGGCCAGCGGCGCCAGCTACGGCAATGGCGGCCAGCTGAGCTACCGCTACGTGTCCCCCCTGGCCGACGCCGGCGTGCCCCTGAAAGCGATCGCCTGGCTCTTCCAGGAACACGGCCCGCTGCGTTTCAAACCCGAACTCGACCTGCGCCAATGGCGCTGGCTGGCCAGCTTCCTCGGCCAGTGCACGACGGCCGCCAACCGCCGCACCACGGCCAAACTGCTGGAACTGGGCGAATTGTCGCGAACCGGCATGCAGCAGCTCGAGGCCATCGTTTCCCCCGACGATTTCGCCTGGCGCGACGCCGGCAAACTCGTCGTGTACCGCTCCCCGGCCGTCTTCGAGCAAGCCGCCGGCAAGGCCACGGCCGGCGCCATCTGGAGCGGCGACGAATGCGCCGCGCGCGAACCGGCCCTGGGCGCGGCCCGCTCGCAACTGGCCGGCGGCATCTATAACCGCGGCGAGGCGGTCGCCGATTGCCACGCCTTTTGCGTGGCGCTGGCCGAACGCGTGCGCGCCCATCCGCGTTTCGCCGGTTTCGTGCAGGCCGAGGTGACGCGCATCGCCGCCGCCGGCGGGCGCGTGGCCGGGCTTGACACCAGCATCGGCACCATCGGCGGCGATGCCTTCGTGCTGGCGGCCGGCATCGAAAGCCGCAACCTGGCGCGCCACGCCGGCATCGCGCTGCCGCTCTACCCATTGAAGGGCTACAGCCTGACGGCGCCGATCCGCCCGGGCGACACCGCGCCCGGCATCAGCGTGACCGACTTCGAAAGAAAGGTGCTGTACGCGCGCATCGGCGACAAGCTGCGGGTGGCGGCGATGGTCGACATGGTCGGCGAAAACCTGGCCCTGAACCCGAAACGCATCGGCAGCCTGACGCGCCAGGTGCGCGAAACCATGCCGCACGCGGCCGACTACGACCGCATCTCGGCCTGGGCCGGCCTGCGCCCGGCCACGCCCAACAGCGCCCCGCTGATCGGCGCGACCGCCCTGTCGAACCTGTGGCTCAACGTCGGCCACGGCCCGCTCGGCTTTACCTTTGCCGCCGGCACGGCGCGCGTGCTGGCCGACCTGATGCGGGGCAAGGCGCCGCCGTTCGCGCTCGACATGCTGGCGCCGGGGCGCTGACGGCAAGGCCGCCGCGGCGGCTTTTTGAGCGCCTGCGTTTTTTGCGTGCAACCCGTTGCCGGGGCCGAATGTACTATCATGTGCCCGACATTATAAAAATTGCATCGGCATCATGACCCAGTACACCTTGCAGCAGAAATTTTTCCTGTTCCTCCTGGTCGCGGTCACGCTGGCCTTCGTCTACATCCTGCTGCCGTATTCCGGCGCCATCTTCTGGGGCGTGGTGCTGGCGATCCTGTTCGCGCCGCTGCAGCGCCGCTTTCTGCGCGAAACGAAGGACAAGCCGACGCTGGCCGCGCTGGCGACCCTGTTGCTGATCGTCGTGATGGTGATCTTGCCCCTGTCGCTCATTTCCGCCTCGCTGGTGAACCAGGCCGTGGCCGTGTACGAGATGATCAATTCGGGGCAAATCAATTTCGGCGCCTATTTCCTGCGCATCGTCCATTCGCTGCCGCAATGGGTGGTCAACCTGCTCGAGCGTTTCGAATTGACCGACCTGGCCTCGCTGCAGGCGAAACTGTCGGAAGGCGCGGCCCAGGTCAGCCAGACGGTGGCGCGCCAGGCAATCAATATCGGCAGCAAGACCTTCGATTTCCTGGTCAGCATGTTCGTGATGCTCTACCTGCTGTTCTTCCTGTTGCGCGATGGACAGTCGCTGGCCACCCGCATCAAGTACGCCATTCCCCTGAGCAGCAAATACAAGCAGCGCCTGTTTACCAACTTCACGACCGTGATCCGCGCCACCGTCAAGGGCAATGTGCTGGTCGCGGTGGCGCAGGGCGCGCTGGGCGGGCTGATCTTCTGGTTCCTGGGCGTGCATGCCCCCCTGCTGTGGGCCGTCGTGATGGCCTTCCTGTCGCTGCTGCCGGCCGTCGGCGCGGCCATCGTCTGGGCGCCGGTGGCCATCTATTTCCTGGTCACGGGCGCGATCTGGCAAGGCGTGGTGCTGATCGTCTTCGGCGTGATGGTCATCGGCCTGGTCGACAACGTGCTGCGTCCGGTCCTGGTGGGCAAGGACACGAAGATGCCGGACTACCTGGTGCTGCTCTCGACCATCGGGGGCATGGCCTTGTTCGGACTGAACGGTTTTGTGATCGGCCCCGTGGTCGCGGCGCTGTTCCTGGCGTGCTGGGATCTGTTCGTGTCGACCGAGGAGTTTCATCCACAGTGAATGCACGAGGGTTGGAACTCGGATTGTTCAGCGGACAGCGTGGAACTATGACATAGTACCGCGCGCAACAAACTCCGCGCCAAGCTGTTTGGCCGCCCTACCCATTTTCGGACACCATGTCGCCCGACTTTCCTTCCACCCCATCAGGACCCGACCGCCACGACCGTGCCGACGCACGCTTCCAGGAACTGTTCGAGCAGGCGCCGACCAGCATCCAGCTCCTCGGGCTGGACGGCTGCACGCTGCGGGTCAACCAGGCCTGGGAAAACCTGTGGCAGATCCATGCCGGCACGCCGCTGTACGACCTGGTGCTCGGCACCGGTTATTGCCTGCTGCAAGACCCCCAACTGATCGCCACCGGCGTGGCCGGCTACCTGCAGCGGGCGCTGGACGGGGAATCGGTCGACATTCCGGCGATCTACTACGATGTCGGCCAGCTGGGGACCAGCGGCCGCTCGCGCTGGGTGAGCGCGCGCGCGCACCCGGTCAAGGATGGCGCGGGACGGACCGTCGAAGTGATGCTGATGCACGAGGACATCACCGACCGCGTGGCGGCCGAAACGGCCCTGCGCGAGCGCGAAGAACGTTTCCGCTCGCTCGTGATGGCGACCTCGCAGATTATCTGGACCAATACGCCCGATGGACGCGTGCTCGACGATTCGCCGTCCTGGCGCGCCTTTACCGGCCAGTCCTATGACGAGTGGAAGGACTTCGGCTGGCTCGACGCTCTGCATCCGGACGACCGTGAAACCACCCACCGCGCCTGGATCGCGTGCGTCGCCAGCCAGTCGGTGTTCGAGACCGAATACCGGCTGCGGCGGGTCGACGGCGTCTACCGCTGGACCGCGGTGAAGGGCATTCCCCTGATCGACGCGCACGGCGCCGTGCGCGTATGGGTCGGCGCCAATACGGACATTCACGAGAAGGTGCTGGCGCAGACCGAACTGGCCGAGCGCCTCGACCGCGAACGGCGCCATTCGGCCCTGCTGGTGAAAGTGGCGCAAGCCTCGCGCACCCTCGGCAGCGCCCTCTCGAGCGAGGACATCGCCGCCGGGCTGGTCGAGGAAGTGCGCGCGATCCTCGAAGTGCACCAGGCGGTCGTGTCGCTGGGCGTGGGCGGCACCCAGGAAATCAATGCGGTGTCGATGTCGGACAAGTACGCGCGCTATCGCAGCTACGACGTGAAACCGGACGGCAGCGGCATTTATGCCGAGGTCTGCCGCACCAACCAGGTGATGCGCCTGACCCAGCAGGAACTGGAAGCCCATCCGGCCTGGAAAGGCTTCGGCGCCCATGCCGCGCAGCACCCGGCGATGCGCGGCTGGCTGGCCGTGCCCTTGATCGACCGCAAAGGAAAAAATATCGGCCTGATCCAGGCCTCGGACAAGGTCGACGGCGACTTCACGGAACAGGACGAAGCGATCCTGGTGCAGCTGGCCTCGATCGCCGCCAACGGCTTCGAAAATGCCCGCCTGTACAGTTCGCTGAAAGAACAGGACCGCCGCAAGGACGAGTTCCTCGCGATGCTGGCGCATGAGCTGCGCAACCCGCTGGCACCGATCGCCTCGGCCGCCGAACTGCTCAAGATCGGCATCGCCAGCGAGGAACGGGTACGCCGCTCGAGCGAAGTGATCAGCCGGCAAGTGAAACACCTGACCTCGCTGGTAGACGACCTGCTCGACATCTCGCGCGTCACGCGCGGCCTGATCCAGCTGGAACATGTCGTGGTCGACATCGACGCCATTCTCCACAGCGCCATCGAGCAATCGCGCCCGCTGATCGAAGCGCGCGAGCATGTGCTGGCGGTGGCGCGCGACCCGGGCGGCGCGCGCGTCATGGGCGACCCCAACCGGCTGGTGCAGGTGGTCGTCAATTTACTCAACAACGCGGCGAAATACACGCCGCGCGGCGGGCGCATCGTGCTCGCGGTCGAGCGCGACGGCAGCCTGGTCGACATCCGCGTGCAGGACAACGGCATCGGCATCGACGCCGGCCTCTTGCCGCAGGTATTCGACCTGTTCACCCAGGCCGAACGCACGCCCGACCGCTCCCAGGGCGGGCTCGGAATCGGCCTGGCCCTGGTCAAGAACGTGGTCAGCCTGCATGGCGGCAAGGTCACCGTGCACAGCGACGGCGCCGGGACCGGCAGCACGTTTACGGTGTCGCTGCAGACCGTTGAAGGACGCGACCCGAAATAAACACGGCTTCCTCGATGCGTACGCAGGCACGGGACGTTCCCGCTGCCGCTGCGGACAGCATCGGCGCGCCGCAAAATCGCGGATAATCGCGGGATGCCAATGCCAACCAGCTCATCCGGTGCCTGCCCCTGCGGCGGCGCCTCGCTCGCCACTTGTTGCGGTCCCTTCCTTGCCGGCGCATCGCTGCCGCCCACGGCCGAAGCGCTGATGCGCTCGCGCTACACGGCCCATGTCCTGCGCGACGAAGCCTATCTGCGCGCCACCTGGCATCCGAGCACGCGCCCCGTGGACGCCATCCTCGAGCCCGGCGCACGGCTGCACTGGCTGGGCCTGGACATAAAATCTGCTTTACGTTTACGTCAACGTAAAGCAGAATTGGCGGATCAGCCAAACAGCGACACGGTCGAATTCGTCGCCCGCTACAAGACAGGAGGCCGCGCGCACCGGCTGCACGAGCGCAGTCGCTTCCTGCGCGAACCCGATCCCGGCCTGGGCGGCACGCCGCGCTGGTTCTACCTGGATGGCACTTTTCCCAAGCAAGAGCATTAAAGAAGAGGACGGCATGCCCCATATCGAGAGCAAACTCAACCCGCGCAGCGATGATTTCAAGGCCAACGCCGCAGCCATGCGGCGCATCGTCGACGACTTGCGCGCCAAGGTCGCGGCCAGCGCCAAGGGCGGCGGCGAGGCCGCCAGCGCCAAGCATGTCGCGCGCGGTAAACTCTTGCCGCGCGAGCGCGTGCAGATGCTGCTCGACCCCGGCACGCCCTTCCTCGAGTTCTCCCAGCTGGCCGCCTACGGCATGTACGACGGTGCGGCCCCCGCCGCCGGCATCATCACGGGGATCGGGCGCGTCGCCGGCCAGGAATGCGTGATCGTCTGCAACGACGCCACCGTCAAGGGCGGCACCTATTACCCGATGACGGTCAAGAAACACTTGCGCGCCCAGGAAATCGCCGAGCAAAACAAGCTGCCCTGCATTTACCTGGTCGATTCGGGCGGCGCCAACCTGCCGAACCAGGACGAGGTCTTCCCGGACCGCGACCATTTCGGCCGCATCTTCTATAACCAGGCGAACCTGTCGGCCAAGGGCATACCGCAGGTCGCCGTCGTGATGGGTTCCTGCACGGCCGGCGGCGCCTACGTGCCGGCCATGAGCGACGAATCGATCATCGTCAAGGAACAGGGCACGATTTTCCTGGGCGGCCCGCCCCTGGTGAAAGCGGCCACCGGCGAAGTCGTCAGCGCAGAAGACCTGGGCGGCGGCGACGTCCATACCCGCCTGTCGGGCGTGGTCGACCACCTGGCCCAGAACGATCTGCATGCGCTGTCGCTGGCCCGGACCATCGTGTCGAACCTGAACCGCACCAAAACGGTGCAGGGCGCCACGCGCGACACCGTCGAACCGGCCTATGCGCCGCAGGAGCTGTACGGCGTCATTCCGGTCGATACCCGCAAGCCTTTCGACGTGCGCGAAGTGATCGCGCGCGTGGTCGACGGCAGCGAGTTCGACGAATTCAAGGCGCGCTACGGCACCACGCTGGTGTGCGGCTTCGCCCACATCCATGGCATGAAGGTCGGCATCATCGCCAACAACGGCATCCTGTTCTCGGAGTCGGCGTTGAAAGGGACGCATTTCATCGAACTGTGTTGCCAGCGCAAGATTCCCCTCGTCTTCCTGCAAAACATCACCGGCTTCATGGTCGGCAGAAAATACGAAAACGAGGGCATCGCCCGCAACGGCGCCAAGATGGTCACGGCCGTGGCCACGGCCGCGGTGCCGAAGTTCACGGTCATCATCGGCGGCAGTTTCGGCGCCGGCAACTACGGCATGTGCGGGCGCGCGTTTTCGCCGCGCTTCCTGTGGATGTGGCCGAACGCGCGCATTTCCGTCATGGGCGGCGACCAGGCCGCGTCCGTGCTGGCCACCGTCAAGCGCGACGGCATCGAGGGCAAGGGCGGCCACTGGAGCGCCGACGACGAAGCTGCCTTCAAGCAGCCGATCAAGGAGCAGTACGAACATCAGGGCCACCCGTATTACGCCAGCGCGCGCCTGTGGGACGACGGCGTCATCGATCCGGCCGATACCCGGATGGTGCTGGGCCTGGGGCTGTCGGCCGCGCTGAACGCGCCGATCGAAGCGACGCAGTTCGGCGTCTTCCGGATGTAGGCGGGAGCATGGATTACCAGACCCTCAGCATCACGCTGGACGACAAGGTCGCCACCGTCACCCTCGACCGCCCCGCGCTGCGCAATGCCTTCAACGAGCAGGCGATCGCCGAACTGGCGCTCGCCTTCGACGAACTCGGGCGCAACGAACTGGTGCGCGCGGTCGTCCTCGCCGCCAGCGGTCCGGCCTTTTGCGCCGGGGCCGACCTGAACTGGATGAAGAAAATGGCCGGCTACTCGCAGGACGAGAACCTGGCCGACGCCTCGCGCCTGGCCGACATGCTGCGCACGATCTACCTGTGCCCGAAGCCGACGCTGGCCAAGGTGCAGGGCGACTGCTACGCCGGCGGCATGGGCCTGGTCGCCGCCTGCGACATCGTGGTTGCCGCGGAAGGAGTAAACTTCTGCCTTTCCGAGGTCAAGCTCGGGCTGATCCCGGCCACGATCTCGCCCTACGTGATCAAGGCCATGGGCGAGCAGGCCGCGCGCCGTTATTTCCTGACGGCCGAGCGTTTCGACGCCCTGGCCGCGCTGCGCCTGGGCCTTGCGCACGAAGTCGTTGCGATGGAAGCGCTCGACATCACGGTGGCGGGCATCGTCAAGGCGCTCGTGGCGAACAGCCCGAACGCGGTGCGCGAGGCGAAAAAGCTGGTGCGCGAGGTGGTCGGCCAGCCGCTCACCGACGCGCTGCTGCTCGACACCGCCGAGCGCATCGCGGCGATCCGCGCGTCGAACGAGGGCCGCGAAGGGGTGGCGTCCTTCCTGGACAAACGCAGGCCGTCATGGCTCGATTAACCGCTGAAAAGGGTCAGGAATCATCGTGAAGCACCAGACATCGTCCGACTGGATCGCACGCAGCCTGCGCAGCGTGTGGCATCCCTGCACGCAGATGCAGCACCACGAACAGGTGCCGCTGATCGCCGTGCGCCGGGCCAAGGGGCCGTGGCTGTACGACCATGAAGAGCGCCGCTACCTCGACGCCATCAGCTCGTGGTGGGTCAATCTGTTCGGCCATGCCAACCCGCGCATCAACGCCGCGTTGAAGGACCAGCTCGACACGCTGGAGCATGCGATGCTGGCCGGCTTCACCCACGAGCCGGTGATCGAATTGTCCGAGCAGCTGGCAAGCCTTACCGGGCACGCGCTCGGCCACGCCTTCTATGCCTCGGACGGCGCCTCGGCGGTCGAGATCGCGATGAAGATGAGTTTTCATGCCTGGCGCAATGCGGGTTTCCCGGACAAGCAGGAATTCGTCTGCCTGCAGGGCAGCTACCACGGCGAGACCATCGGCGCCCTGTCCGTCACCGACGTGCCGCTGTTCAAGGATGCCTACGGCCCGCTCCTGCGCGCCGCCCATGTGGTGGCCTCGCCCGACGCGCGCCAGGCGCTGGAAGGAGAAAGCGCCCAGGACGTGGCGCGGCGCGCCATCCTGGATGTGGAACGCCTGTTCGCGCAGCGCGGCGCGAACATCGCGGCCATCATCGTCGAACCGCTGGTGCAGTGCGCGACCGGCATGGCGATGCACGACCCGCTCTACCTGGCATTGCTGCGCGCACTGTGCGACCGCCACCGCGTGCACCTGATCGCCGACGAGATCGCGGTCGGCTGCGGCCGTACCGGCACGTTCTTCGCGTGCGAACAGGCCGCCATCTGGCCCGATTTCCTGTGCCTGTCGAAAGGCATCAGCGGCGGCTATCTGCCGCTCTCCCTGGTGCTCACGACCGACGCGGTCTACCAGTCCTTCTACAGCGAAGACATCACGCGCGGCTTCCTGCATTCGCACTCGTACACCGGCAACGCGCTGGCCTGCCGCGCGGCGCTGGCGACCTTGCAGATCTTCCGCGAGGACGACGTGCTCAACCGCAACCGCGAGCGGGCGGCGAAACTCGCGATGGCGATGGCGCCGCTGGCCGGGGACGGCCGCGTGCGCCACTTCCGCCAGCGCGGCACGATCTTCGCGTTCGACGCTATCGAGCCCGATGCCGCGCGCGCGGCCAGCTTCGCGCGCCGCTTTTTCACCACGGCCGTCGAGCACGAACTGCTGCTGCGTCCGATCGGGCGCACCGTCTACCTGATGCCGCCCTACGTGCTCGACGACGAAGAGATCGCCCTGCTCGGCGCGCGCGTCAATACCGTGTTCGATTCCGTGATGGCATCCTGAGCATGGACCCGCGCATGGACCCGATCGAGCACGTCGAGCGCAAGCTGGCCGACCTGGAGGCGCACAGCCTGACCCGCCGCCGGCGCATCGCCGACACCCGCTGCACCCCGCTGCAGGTGGTCGACGGACGCGCCATGCTGGCTTTTTGCAGCAACGACTACCTGGGCCTGGCGGCGCACCCGCGCGTGGTCGAGGCGCTGCGCGCAGGCGCCCAGCTGTACGGCGCCGGCAGCGGCGCCTCGCACCTGATCAGCGGCCATAGCCGCGCCCACGCCATCCTCGAAGAACGCCTGGCCGACCTGGCCGCGCCCCACCTGCCCGAGGCGCGCGCGCTGTACTTCAGCACCGGCTACATGGCTAACCTGGCCGTGCTGACCGCGCTCGGCGCCGACAACGACGCCGTCATCTTTTCCGAAGCCCTGAACCATGCGTCCCTGATCGACGGCGCGCGCCTGGCGCGTGCCGCCGTCACCGTCTACCCGCACGGCGACGTGGCGGCGCTCGAAGCGCAGCTCGCCGCCAGCACCGCCGCGACCAAGATCGTCGCCACCGACGCCGTCTTCAGCATGGACGGCAAGCTGGCGCCGCTGCCCCAGTTGCTGGCCCTGTGCGAGCGCCACGGCGCCTGGCTGTTCGTCGACGACGCCCACGGCTTCGGCGTGCTCGGCGCCCAGGGTCGCGGCGCCCTCGAACACTTCGGCTTGCGTTCGCCGAACATCGTCTACGTCGGCACCCTCGGCAAGGCGGCCGGGGTCGGCGGCGCCTTCATCGCGGCCCATGCCAGCGTGATCGAACTGCTGGTCCAGCGCGCGCGCCCCTACATCTACACGACGGCGGCGCCGCCGGCGCTGGCCCACGCCTTGCTCACCAGCCTGGACATCATCACGGGCGAGGAAGGCGCGGGCCTGCGCAGCCACCTGGAACTGCTGGTCGCGCAGCTCGATGCCGAACTGCGCCTGGCGCGCTGGCAGCGGGTGGTGTCGAGCACGCCGATCCAGCCGATCGTCATCGGCCCCAACGACGAAGCGCTGCGCATCGCCGCGGCCCTGTACGCCCGGGGCCTGTGGGTGCCGGCGATCCGCCCGCCGACGGTCCCGAACGGCACGGCGCGCCTGCGCGTGACCCTGTCGGCCGCGCATACCCACGATGAAGTCGCCCAGCTGGCGACGGCACTCAACGAACTGGAGGCGATGTGATCAACAACCTGAACGATCCGCAGGAACCGGAAGTCGAAACCGTCGTGCCGCCCGGGCTGCTGCCCGAGTTCGACGACGAACCGGTGACGCAGCCGAACCAGGCGCTGGCCGCCGAAGGCATTCCTTCCCGCTTCTGCTGCTTCGTCACCGGCACCGATACCGAGATCGGCAAGACCCTGGTGTCGAGCGCGATCCTGCACAACCTGGTCGAGAGCGGCCAGCGCGCCTGCGGCATGAAGCCGGTCGCGGCCGGCGCCGAGCTGGTCGATGGCGAGCTGGTCAACGAAGACGCCGCCATGCTGGCCGCCGCCGGCAACGTGCACCTGCCGCGCAACATCACCACGCCCTACCTGCTGCGCGCCGCCTGCGCGCCGCATATCGCGGCGTCCCTGGAAGGCGTGGCCATCGAGCCGGTGCCGATCATCGCGGCCTATGCCGAGATCCTGGCCGCCTCCGACGCCGTCGTGGTCGAAGGCGTGGGCGGCTTCTGCGTGCCGTTTTCCGACAGTTTCGATAGCGCCCAGCTGGCCACGCAGCTCAATCTGCCGGTGATCCTGGTGGTCGGCATGCGCCTGGGCTGCATCAGCCATGCGCTGCTGACGGTCGAAGCGATCGTCGCGCGCAACCTGGTGCTGGCCGGCTGGGTCGCCAACACGGTGGACCCGGACATGGCCTATTTCGACGAGAACCTGCAGGCGCTGGCCGCACGCATCCCGGCCCCGATGCTGGGCATCGTGCCGCGCCTGGAACAAGCAACAGCCGCGCATGCGGCCCGATTCATCGATCTCGCGGGACTGCCGGGTTGGCCGTCCTCGCGGGCTCTGTAACGCAACAAGGAAACCATCATGAACGCACCCCACTCCGTCGCCCTCCACCGTCCCACCGCCGCGATCAAGGAGCGGCCCGACGCCACCTGGCCGCTGGCCGACGTGCTGGCGCTGTTCGAACTGCCGTTCAACGAGCTCATGTTCCGCGCCCACGGCACCCACCGCGCCCACTTCCCCGACGGCGACGTCGAACTGGCCACCCTGCTGTCGATCAAAACCGGCGGCTGCGAGGAAGACTGCGGCTACTGCCCGCAGGCGGCGCGCTACGACACCGGCGTGGAAGCGAAGAAAATCCTCGACATCGACACCGTGCTCGACGCCGCGCGCCAGGCGAAAGCCAGCGGCGCGACGCGTTTTTGCATGGGCGCGGCCTGGCGCAGCCCGAAAGAGCGCGACATGGCCAAGGTCGAAGAAATGGTGCGCGAAGTCAAGGCACTGGGCATGGAGACCTGCGCGACGCTGGGCATGCTCGAAGAGGGCCAGGCCGAGCAGCTGAAGAACGCCGGCCTGGATTTTTACAACCACAATATCGACACCGCGCCCGACTTCTACAACAACGTCATTTCGACCCGCGAATACCAGGACCGCCTCGATACCCTGGGCCGCGTGCGCCAGGCAGGCTTGAAGGTCTGCTGCGGCGGCATCGTCGGCATGGGAGAGACGCGCGAGCAGCGCGCCGGCCTGCTGGCGCAGCTGGCGAACCTGAACCCGTATCCGGAATCGGTGCCGGTGAACCACCTGGTGCAGGTCGAAGGCACGCCGCTGCACGGCATCGAGCCGCTCGACCCGCTCGAATTCGTGCGCACCATCGCCGTGGCCCGCATCACCATGCCGCAGGCGCGCGTGCGCCTGTCGGCCGGCCGCCGCCAGCTGGGCGAAGCGGTGCAGGCGATGTGCTTCATGGCCGGCGCCAATTCGATCTTCTACGGCGACAAGCTGCTCACCACCGGCAACCCGGAAGCCGAGGACGACCGCGCGCTGCTGGCGAAACTGGGCCTGAAGACGCGTTCGGCCACGCTGGACTCGGCGCCGAAAGAAGCCTGCGGCTGCTAGGAAGCTATCTCGGCAGGAGGGAGGAGCGGATGACGATGCCTTCCTGCCGGGACAGGTTTTAAGCCCTGTTACAACCACCTCCAAGAACCATAAAGCGAGACCAACGCATGTTCAGCAAAATCCTCATCGCCAACCGTGGCGAAATCGCCTGCCGGGTCGCCGCCACCGCGCGCCGCATGGGCATCCGCACTGTCGCCGTGTATTCGGAAGCCGATGCCGGGTCGAAACACGTTGCGGTCTGCGATGAGGCAGTGTCGATCGGACCGGCCGCGGCCAAGGAAAGCTACCTGCGCGGCGAAAAGATCATCGCCGTGGCGAAAGCCACCGGTGCGCAGGCGATCCACCCGGGCTACGGCTTCCTGTCGGAGAACGCGGAATTCGCCGAAGCCTGCGAACGGGCGGGCCTGGTCTTCATCGGCCCGCCGGCTTCCTCGATGCGCGCGATGGGCTCGAAGTCCGCCGCCAAGGGGCTGATGGAAGGCGCCAACGTGCCGCTGGTGCCGGGCTACCACGGCGAGAACCAGGACGCGCAGTTCCTGCGCCAGCAAGCCGACGCCATCGGTTATCCGGTGCTGCTCAAAGCGAGCGCCGGCGGCGGCGGCAAGGGCATGCGCGTGGTCGAGCGCAGCGAGGACTTCGTCGCCGCGCTCGGCTCGTGCAAGCGCGAGGCGATCAGCGCGTTCGGCGACGACAAGGTGCTGGTCGAAAAATACCTGCAGCGTCCGCGCCACATCGAGATCCAGGTGTTTGCCGACCAGCTGGGCAACTGCGTCTACCTGCACGAGCGCGACTGCTCGGTGCAGCGCCGCCACCAGAAGGTGCTGGAAGAAGCGCCGGCCCCGGGCATGCCGGCGGACCGCCGCGCGGCCATGGGCGAAGCGGCGGTGAATGCCGCGCGCGCCGTCGGCTATGTCGGTGCCGGCACGGTCGAATTCATCGCCAACCAGGACGGCTCGTTCTACTTCATGGAGATGAACACGCGCCTGCAGGTGGAACACCCGGTCACCGAGATGATCACCGGAACCGACCTGGTCGAATGGCAGCTGCGCGTCGCCTTCGGCGAGCCGCTCCCGAAAAAGCAGCATGAACTGGCCATCCACGGCCATGCGATCGAGGCGCGCATCTATGCCGAAAATCCCGAGAAGGGTTTTCTGCCGTCGATCGGCACGCTGCGCCACATGGATACGCCGCCTGCCGTCCATTTCGAGCTGGGCGGCGTCGCCGGCGTCGCGCCGGCCGCCGTGCGCATCGATTCGGGCGTGCGCGAAGGCGATGCGATTTCGCCGTTCTACGATCCGATGATCGCCAAGCTGATCGTCTGGGGCGCGGACCGCACGCAGGCGCTGGCACGCCTGTCGCAAGCCCTGGCCGAATTCCAGATCGTGGGCCTGGCCACGAATATCGCCTTCCTGAAACGCCTGGTCGAAGGCGAGGCGTTTGCCACGGCCGACCTCGACACGGGCCTGATCGAACGCAACGGCGCGACCCTGTTCCCGCCTGCGAAAGCGGCGCCCGACGGCGCGCTGGCGCTGGCGGCGGTTGCCCTGGTCGAAGCGGAAAAGCGCGCGTCGGCCGGCGCCGGCGCCACTGCAAGCGATCCGTGGAGCCAGGCCCAGGGCTGGCGCCTGAACGGCGATTACCGCCGCGTGCTGTCCTTCGGCGACGAGTACGCGGCCGGCCTGCCGGGCGGCGCCTACCAGGTCGGCCTGGTCTACCACCCGCAGGGCTGGGAACTCGACATCGACGGTGTGAAACAGCCCCTGGCGGTCAGCGGCCGCGAGGGCGCGACGCTGTCGGTGCGCCTGGGCGAGCGCTCGATGCACGGCACCGTGCGCCGCGACGGCGCCTTGTTCCATGTCTTTACGAACGGCGAACATTATTGGCTCGACTATAACGATCCGATGGCCCATGCCGGCGAGGCCGAAGCTGCCGGTGGCCGCTTGACGGCGCCGATGCCGGGCAAGGTCGTCGCCGTGATGGTCGAGCAAGGCCGGTCGGTGAAAAAGGGCGACCCGCTCGTCATCATGGAAGCGATGAAGATGGAGCACACCATCGCCGCGCCGGCGGACGGCCTGGTCGAAGAGGTGCTGTATGCGGTCGGCGACCAGGTTGCCGACGGCGCGCCGCTGCTGGCCTTCAGGGCGGCGTAAATGCGCGTCCTGCTGTACCGCGGCGATGGCCGGACCGGCCCCTGGGCCGAGGACCTCGCGCAGGCGCTGCCGGGCGTGGAGACGGTGTGCTGGCGGGAGGGCGGCATGCTTGCGCCATGCGACTATGCCGTGCTGTGGGAGCCCTCCCCCGCCCTGCTGGCGCAACTGGCAGGCGTGAAAGCGGTGTTCCTGATGGGCGCGGGGGCCGACGCCATCCTGAAATTCGGCGACGCGCTCCCCAGCGTGCCGATCGTGCGCCTGGGCGACGCCGGCATGGCGGTGCAGATGGCGGAGTATGTCGCCTATGCCTGCTTGCGCTATTTCCGCCGCTTCGACGAATACGAGGAGCAGGCGCGCCACGGCCTCTGGTCGCCATTGCCGGCGTACGCGAAAGAGGAGTTCACGGTCGGCGTCATGGGACTGGGCAAGCTCGGCTCGCGCGTGGTCGAAGCCCTGCGCGGGTTCGGCTTTCCGGTGCGCGGCTGGAGCCGCACGCTCAAGGACCTGGCGGGCGTCGACTGCTTCGCCGGCATGGAGGCGCTGGACGATTTCCTGCGCGGCACGCGCGTGCTGGTGTCGCTGCTGCCGCTCACGCCCGACACCAGCCACCTGCTCGATCGCCGCCGCCTGTCGACGCTGCCCAAGGGCGCGTATGTCATCAACGTCGCGCGCGGCGCGCAAATCGCGGAGCCGGACTTGCTGGCCCTGATCCGCGCCGGCCACATCGCCGGCGCCACGCTCGACGTGTTTCGCAACGAACCGCTGCCGGCGCCGCACCCGTTCTGGGAAGAGCCGCGCATTACGATCACGCCGCACATCTCGGCGCTGACCGTGCGCGCCGAGGCCGTGCGCCAGATCGCCCTGAAACTCGCCGCTTTCGAAGCGGGACAACCGGTCGACGATACCGTCGACCGCAACCTGGGATATTGAGATGAACAGCCAAACGACCCTGCCGGGCAAAGTGAAAGTCGTCGAAGTCGGTCCGCGCGACGGCCTGCAGAACGAGAAGGATACCATCAGCGCCGCGGTGAAGATCGAGCTGGTCGACCGCCTCGCGCGCGCGGGCTTTTCGAACGTCGAAGCGGCCTCCTTCGTGTCGCCCAAATGGGTGCCGCAGATGGCCACCAGCGCCGAGGTCATGGCCGGCATCGCGCGCCTGCCGGGCACGATCTATTCGGCCCTGACGCCGAACATGCAAGGCTTCGAAGCGGCCCTGGCGGCACGAGCCGACGAAGTCGTCATTTTCGGTTCGGCCTCGGAAGCGTTCTCGCGCAAGAACATCAACTGCTCGATCGCCGAGTCGATCGCGCGCTTCGAGCCGGTGGCGAAAGCGGCCAAGGCGAACGGCCTGCGCCTGCGCGGCAGCATCAGCACGGCCTTCGGCTGCCCCTACCAGGGCGACGTGCCCCTGGACGCGGTGGCCGACGTGGTGCGCCGCATGCGCGACCTCGGCTGCGACGAGATCGACATCGCCGACACCATCGGCGTATCGACCGCGCGCAAGACCCAGGAAGTGATGCTGGCGGCCAGCCGCGAATTCCCGCTGCCGCAGCTGGCGGGCCACTTCCACGACACCTACGGCCAGGCGCTGGCGAACATCTACGCCAGCCTGGAGGTGGGCGTGCAGATTTTCCATTCCTCGGTCTCGGGCCTGGGCGGCTGCCCGTATGCCAAGGGCGCCACCGGCAACGTGGCGACCGAAGACGTGCTGTACCTGCTGCATGGCCTGGGCATCGAGACGGGCATCGACCTGGACCAGGTGGTCGACGCCGGCCAGTTCATCTCGCGCCAGCTGGGCAGGACAGGGGCCAGCCGTGCCGGCAATGCGATCGCGGCCAGACGCCTGGGCTGAAGCGAAGAAAAAAGCGCCCGCGCGAAGCTTGTCCGGCGGGCGCTTTTCCATGAGCGGCACCCAGGATCGGCAACCGTCAACGAAAAAAGCCGACAGTTTTCACTGTCGGCTTTTCTCTACATGCTGGTCGGAGTACAAGGATTCGAACCTTGGACCCCCTGGTCCCAAACCAGGTGCGCTACCGGGCTGCGCTACACTCCGAAGACAGGCATCATAGCGCCTGGAGCGCCATCGGTCAAGGTCGGGTCTTCAAAAACCGCGCTTTTCATGTTGACCGGTGCGGGTTCACTCCGAAAGGGCGCTCACTCGCCCTTGATCTGCAAGGCCCGCTCGTACAAGGCATTCTTTTTTCTCCCCGTGATTTGCGCCGTCAAGTTCGCCGCCTGCTTGACGCTGCACTCGGCCAGCAAGATGTTCAGGATACGCTCGGCCTCGACGTCCTGCGCATCGGTCTCGACGCTCGCCCCTTCGACCAGCACCACGAATTCGCCGCGCTCGCGGTGTTGATCGGCCTTGACCCAGGCCAGCGCCTCGCCCAGCGGGCAGCGGTGGATTTCCTCGAACATCTTGGTGAGCTCGCGCGCGAACACGACCTGGCGCGTCGCCTCGAACACGGCCACCAGGGCTTCGACGCAATCGACGATCCGGTGCGGGGCCTCGTAGATGACGAGCGTGGCGGACTCGCGCGCCAGCGCCAGCAAGGCCGCTTCGCGTCCCTTGGCCTTGGCCGGCAGGAAGCCGACGAAGTTGAACCGGTCGTTGACCAGGCCGCTGCTCGACAGTGCCGTCACCGAGGCCGAGGCGCCCGGCAAGGGGATCACGCGCAGGCCGGCGGCGCGCACGGCGTCGACGATGCGCGCGCCGGGATCGGAGACGGCGGGCGTGCCGGCGTCCGACACCAAAGCGACACGTTCGCCGGCTTGCAGGCGCGCCACGAGCTTGTCGGCCGCTTCGCGCTCGTTGTGCTGATGCGCCGCCAGCATCGGTTTGTTCAAGCCGTAACGGGTGAGCAGCGCGCCGGTTTTACGCGTATCCTCACAGGCGATCACGTCGGCCAGCGCCAGCAGGTACAGCGCGCGCAGCGTAATGTCGGTGGCGTTTCCGATCGGGGTGGCCACCACGTACAATGTTGCTGTAGGATAAGACTGCTGAGCTGCCTCGGCCATGACGGGGAGCTGGGCGATATCGATGGACTGGTTGTCGGTCATGTTGAGGATAGGATGCGCATGAAAAGTCTGAAAAACGCCATTGCCGCGGCCGCGATCGGCCTGGTTGCAAGCTTGGCTGGCTGTGCCAGCACACCGATGCCGCCCGATCTGGGTTGCGGCGTACCGGGCGGATTGTGCGCGCCCCTGGAACCAAACACAAGTGCGCCTCCGGTCGAGCGGCTGCGTCCGCCTGCGGAACCGGCCGATTCGGAAACCCGCACTTCGCCGGTGGAACTGTATCCCGGCACCGGTACGCCCGGCGCGCAAGCCCTCCCTGCCGGCGCCGCGGCGCGCATCGCCCTGCTCCTGCCGCTGCAGTCGCCGGGGCTGGGCCAGGCGGCCGAAGCGGTGCGCGCCGGCTTTCTGGCCGGCCACGAGCGCGACCGCGCCGGCATCGAAGTCACCGTCATCGCGAGCGGCGACTCGCCCGAATCGACCCTGCAAGCCTATGCCGAGGCGGCGGCCGGGAACGACATCGTGGTCGGTCCGCTGGCGCGCTCGAGCGTGGCCGCGCTCATTGCCGGCAATGCGGTCACGAAACCGACGCTGGCCCTGAACCATCCGCAGCTGGATCGCCCGCTGCCGCCGCAATTGCTGGTGGTCGGCCTGTCGCTGGAAGAAGAAGCGCGCCAGGTGGCCGACTGGGCCGCGAAAGAACATCCCGGCGCACGCGCCCTCGTACTCGGCGGCAAAGCGGCCTGGCAGCAGCGCGCCGCCGGCGCCTTCAGCGGCCGCTGGACGCGCCTGGGTTACGAGCACGCCACCGTCGAGCTGCCGATGTTCGACGGCTATGTCGACGCCAATGCGCTGGCCGCGCTGCGTTCGCGCATGGACATCGAGCGCCCGCAACTGGTGTTTGCCGCGCTCGACGCCGGCGCCCTGCGCCAGGTCAGGAGCGCCCTCGGCACCTCCTTGCCGACCTATGCCATCTCGGCCGCCAATCCGGGCCGCGCACCGGGTCGGTCGGCGCCGGAACTCGATGGCGTGCGCCTGGTCGACCTGCCCTGGACCGTCCAGCCCGACCACCCGCAAGTGATGGTCTACCCGCGCCCGGTGGAGGCCGACTCGCTCGACATGCAGCGTTTGTATGCGCTCGGCATCGACGCCTTCCAGGTGGCGCGCACCCTGGCGCGCCAGCCGGACGCCGACTTCGAGCTCGATGGCGTCACCGGCCGCCTGTCGGTACGCCGCAAGAATGGCGCCTGGAGCCTGCAGCGCCTGGAGACGGCCGCCATCTACCGCGACGGCATCGGGTACGAGACGGTGGCCGGGAAATGAGATGGGCGCGGCCCATCTGTCCGGGAAGCAGGCGCAAGGGCGCGACTGGGAACAGGCGGCGCTGCGCTACCTGCGCCGCCACGGCCTGGTCCTGATCGAAGCCAATTTCACCTGCAAGGGCGGCGAGATCGACCTGGTCATGCGCGACGGCGAATCGCTCGTCTTCGTCGAGGTGCGCCAGCGCGCCGACCGCCGCCACGGCGGGGCCGCCGCCAGCATCACCCCCAGTAAAATCCGCAGGATCGTGCGGGCCGCCCAGGTCTACCTGCAACGCCTGCCGGCGCTGCCGCCCTGCCGCTTCGACGTCGTCGCCATCGATGGCGAGGAACTCGACTGGCTGCGCGACGCGATTCAGGTTTGACAACTGATCGCGCCGCTTGTAAGCATTGTTTACATCGCTTTGCCGCCCGCGCGCTCGACTGCACTATAATCTTCGGCTATGAATACTCAACGCATCCTCGCGCACTTCCAGGAGAGCGCCGACCTGAAACTGCAGTCGGCCGCGGCTCTGGCGCACCCCATTTCGCAGGCGATCGAACTGATGTTCGGTGCCCTGTCCAACGGCAACAAGATCCTGGCCTGCGGTAACGGCGGTTCGGCCGCCGACTGCCAGCATTTTGCGGCCGAACTGGTCGGGCGCTTCGAGCGCGAGCGCTTCCCGCTGCCCGCCATTGCGCTGACCACCGACACCTCGATCATGACGGCGGTCGGCAACGACTACAGTTTCCGCGAGATTTACTCGAAGCAGGTGCAAGCCTTCGGCCAGGCCGGCGACGTCTTGCTGGCGATTTCGACCTCGGGCAATTCGGCCAACGTGCTGGCCGCCGTCGAAGCCGCGCTCGAGCGCGAGATGCGCGTGGTCGCCCTCACCGGCAAGGATGGCGGCGCGCTGGCCAAGCTCTTGACCGATGCCGACGTCCACATCAACGTGCCGCACAGCCGTACCGCGCGCATCCAGGAAGTGCATCTGGTCGCCATTCACTGCATCTGCGACGGCATCGACGTCGCGCTTTTCGGAGGAGACGAGAATGAATAAACCCGGCCTGAACCGCCCCCTGGCCAAGGCCGCCCTGTGCGTCGCCCTGCTCGCCGCGCTGCAGGGCTGCGTGCCGCTGGTCATCGGCGGCGCCGCCATGAGCGCGGCCGCCACCATGGACCGCCGCACGCTGGGCGCGCAGACCGAGGACAAGTCGATCACCGTCAAGGCCGAGGTGCAGGTACCGAAGCTGGTCGGCAGCGCCGGCCACGTCAACATCGCCAGCTACAACCGCAAGGTGCTCTTGACCGGCGAAGTGCGCGACGAAGCCATGAAGAGCGCCGTCGAGCGCGAAGTGCGCCGCATCGAGAACGTCGCCGACGTCATCAACGAACTCGTCATCGCCGGTCCGTCGAGCTACACCTCGCGCTCCTCGGATGCCATCATCACCGGCAACGTCAAGGGCAGCCTGATCGAAATGAAGACGATCTCGGCCACCTCGTTCAAGGTCGTCACCGAGCGCGGCACCGTCTACCTGATGGGACGCGTGACCCAGCGCGAAGGCGATCTGGCGGCGAACATCGCGAAAAGCGTCTCCGGCGTCCAGCGCGTCGTCAAGATCTTCGAATACCTGACCGAAGAAGAACTGCGCACGCAGTTCCCCAAGACTTCCTCGGTCGCCCTGTAATCCTGGCGGGGTTCCCGCCTTTTTTCGTCCGCGCCATGACTGCTCGACACCGTTCCTGGATCAAACCCGCCGCCATCGGCGCCGTCGTGCTGGCGCTGGCGGGCGCCGCGTACACGTTCATGGCGAAGGGGGAAAAGGCGCCCGACGTCACCTTCATCAGCATTGCCGGCGACAAGATCAGCACCGCCAATTTGCGCGGCAAGGTGGTGATGGTCAATTTTTGGGCCACCTCCTGCACCACCTGCGTGAAGGAAATGCCGGCCATGGTCGACACCTACAACAAGTTCAAGGGCCAGGGCCTGGAATTCGTTGCCGTCGCCATGCAGTACGACCCGCCGAACTACGTGCTGAACTTCACCGAGACGCGCAAGCTCCCCTTCATCGTGGCCCTCGACGCCGGCGGCGACATCGCCAAATCCTTCGGCGACGTCACCCTGACCCCGACCACTTTCGTGATCGGCAAGGACGGCACCATCCTCAAGCGCTATGTCGGCGAACCCGATTTCACGCAGGTGCACGCCCTGCTGCAAAAGGCGCTGGCCGCCGGCTGACGCCGCTGGCGCCACCGGCCTGCCCCGCTCGGCTGGAGCGGCGCCAACCGCGGATACCTGCCGTGCTCGCCTTGCCGCGATGCCCTTCTGTCATTACACTGGATCGTATGCATGGCGCTGCAAATGCTACAGCACGCCTGACTTAGCGCAAAAGCGCGACGCCGCGACGGACCAAGCTTGATGCATTCGCTGGCGATGGGCCGGCAGCCATGCGCGCAAAGGAGATGCAATGGGTTATGTTTTCCGCCGGATAGCCATGTTCGCCGCGCTGCTCGCGCTGGCCGCCTGCGCCGGACCGCGGCCGAAGGCGCTCGCCGTGCTGCACTACCAGCACGTCGCCAATGCGCACGAAATCCGTTTTACCAACCCGATCCCGCTGTCGGCGGCCCTGTACCGGGTCGGCTACCTGTCGCCGGTCGACTCGCAGGGCTTCTGGGCAATCTTTGTGCTGTGTAATATCGACGTCACCGACCGTGCCCGGCGCGGCTTTCACTACAACGTCAATCAATTTCGCGTCAGCTACGAAGGTCGCGAGTTCGGCGGCCTGCCGCCTTACTCGCTGCGCTACCAGGGCCAGGTCGACCTGAACAACGCCGGCGACACCCTGCCCATCCTCGACGCGATCGCCGCCGAAATCCAGGAAGGACCGTCGGAACAGATTTTCCACAGTGGCTTCTATCCCGACCTGAATTACCGCTTCGCCGTCTTCGTACCGAAAACGCTCGACCACTATGCGGGCGAGCAGTTGACGCTGACCTACAAGGGCCAGCCGGCGATCCTGGTCGGCAACGGCAAACCGCCTTCCGACTTGCCGGCCGTCGGCGGCAGCGCCGGCGGCGTGGCGGCGGCGTGCGTGCCGCCACCGCCGTGACAGGCGCGATTCTATTTCGGGTACAGGATCATCTGGGTACAGCGAAACAGGGCAATCGTCTTGCCGTTCGACTTGTCCGTCACCTTCACGTCCCACACCTGGGTCGTGCGCCCCATGTGCACGACGCTCGCCACGGCCAGGATCGTTCCTTCGCGCGCGGTGCCGACATGGTTCGACTTGAGCTCGATGGTCGTGAAATTCTGCGCCCCTTCGGGCAGGTTGGCGATGCAGGCGTAGCCGGCGGCGGTGTCGGCCAGGGTCACCACGCTGCCGGCATGCAGGTAGCCGTTCGGCGCCAGCAAATGCGGCTTGATCGGCAATTGCGCCGTCATGCTCTGGTGGCCGATCTCGAGGACTTCGATGCCGAGGTAGCCGGGCAGCGTGCCGATGCCGCGCTGGTTGAAACTCTCCAAGGTGTGCTGGGTGGTCATGGTCGATGCTCCAGTGGCGAATCCGCCATCGTACACCGCGGCCGGGCAGGACGCAGGCTGGCCGCCGCGCCTGCGCCGGATCACGCGCGGCGCTTGTGCCTGGCCGGCTTGCCGGCCGTCGTCGCGTGGCGCTTGCGCGTGGCCGCATTCTGCTGCTGCAAGAGCGCGTCGACCCGCTCCGACGCCTCGCGCGCCAGTTGCTGGGCTTCCTCGATGCTGGGGAAAAATTCCGGTGCGCGGTAACCGAGCCAGGCATAGGCCGAATACAGGCGGCAGGTGTCTTCCACTTCCTGCAAATTCTTCCAGAACAGGCCTTCGGGATGAGGCGTCAGGCGCGCGACTTTCTTTTTCGCCAGCGACAAGGCCCAGTGTTCCCAGGCGCTTTGCAGCATCGGCACCCGGCTCGAGATCGGCACCAGGGAGAGCATGAACTTGTCGGCCACCGACAGGTCCAGGGTGTCGAGCCATTCGGCGCGTTCGTTCTGGTCTTCGGTGATGCGCGGATAGAAGAAGCCGTCGGGGACATCGATGTTGTGGACGAAACGGCGCAGCAGTTTCACCAGCGAGGTCTCGCCGGTGACCGAGGAGATGCGGTGCAGCTGCTCGAGGGAAGGGGCGACGGCAAAGCCGCTGGCCGGCACCGGCGGGATTTTCTCCTTCATCAGGGCGCGCATGACTTCGTGGGTGTCGTCGTCATAGCCGGCGACGAAACCCTCTTCGTGCACGCCGAAGCGCCCGGCGCGCCCGGCGATCTGTTTCGCCAGCGCCGCCGATATCTCTTCTTCCTCGACCCCGTTGTATTTCACGGCGGTCGTCATCACGATGCGCGCGATCGGCATGTTCAGCCCCATGGCCAGCGCGTCGGTGCCGACCACGATGTCGGCCTGCCCCTCCCGGAACCGCCCGGCCTGGGCGCGCCGCACTTCCGGCGACAGGTTGCCGTAGACGGTGGCGACCGACAGGCCCTTGTCGGTGATCATGTCGCGCCACATCAGCACTTCACGGCGCGAGAAAGCGATGACGGCATCGCCCCGGCGCAGGTTCGACAGCTTGCGCACCGGCGCCGCTTCCATCGCCAGCGGCGCCATGCGTTTCAGGACGTGCACCTCGAGCGGCACTTCCAGGCGTTCGGCCAAGGCCTCGATCGCGCGCCTTGCTTCGGGCGCGCCGACCAGGTAGACGACCGAGGCGGGCGCGCCGCAGACGGCGGCGGTCCAGGCGGCGCCGCGGTCGCGGTCGGCCAGCATCTGGATCTCGTCGATCACGGCCACCTCGATCGGCGTTTTACTGTCGAGCATTTCGACGGTACTGGCCACGTGCGTGCCGCCTGCGGCGATGCGCCGTTCCTCGCCCGTGATCAGGCTTACCTTCAAGGGCGCGCCGTGCGGACGCGCTGCCTGCAGGCGTTCGTAATTTTCCAGCGCCAGCAGGCGCAAGGGAGCCAGGTAGGCGCCGCTGGCCGCTTTCGCCAGCGCGTCCATCGCGCGGTGGGTCTTGCCGGAATTGGTCGGCCCCAGGAGGGCGATGAATCTACGCTGCATGCGGCTGGCGACCTCGAACGACTCCGGGTATTCGGCCAGGTTGATGCTTTCCTTGGTGCGCGCGGCGTGGCGCTCTTCCTGCTCGCGCTCGATCGCGTGGTCGACCCGCTGGCGAATGCGCTCGAATACGTACTCGGCCGGTTCCGACGTTTCCAGCTCGTCGAGCACGCCGAGGAAAAGGCGCGGGTCGAAGCCGGCGTCGTCGGCCTGCTCGGCGATGTCGCGCACGAATTCCTCGGTGTCGAGCTGGAGTTCGGCCAGCGCCTTGTCGCCGGTGCGTTCCTCGATCAGCGCGCGGCGTGCCGCCAGTTCCATCTTGCGCCATTTGCTCGGCTTGGCAAGGACGCCGCGCGCGGGCACCAGCGCATAGGGCACGCGCAGGCCATGGTAGGTGACTTCGCCTGAAAAGCGCAGGAACACCCGCCCTTCCATTTTCACCAGTTCGATGCCGCGCGCGGCCAGGCCGAGTTCGCGTTCGAGGAAATCGTCATCGCCCTGGTCGTGGTCGGAGGCGTCGTTGCGTGAATGGCTCATGTGTCGTCAGGATGATGTCTGGTTGCTATCACTATAGCGCGGATGATGCGAACGTCCTGTTCCGCAATGCGGCGGCGGGGCGACGTTCGACCCTGCGATCGGCCGGATATGTGTCCCGGCATCGACAAAAATTTGACCGGAGCGGTCGCCGCAGCAGAATGTTATTTTCCTTAAAGAAATTTTCAACTATAGTTTGCGCTTCCGCTCCACTTACCGTCGACCTGCGCCCGAGCGCCTGCAAGGACCGCCCCAACCATGAAAAACAACCGGATCGGCCTGATTCTCGTCGTGTCCTCACTGGCGGTGATCGCACTGGTCGTCGCATTGCTGCTGCAGCGCCAGCAGACCGGGCACGCAGAACAGGTGCGCGTCCAGGGACTGGGCATGGTGCGCTCGCTGGCGGCGCTGCCGTTGTCGGTGCTGGTGCCGGCCAAGGGCGCGCCCGGCGTGCTCGATTCGATCCTGGCCTACCGCGACAATCCCGATTTCGCCTATGCCGCCGTCAGCGCGGACAATGGCCGCAACCTGGCCGAAGTGGCCAGCGCCGGCGCCCTGGTGCCGCCGCCGGCGCCGCTGGCCCTGACCGGCTTTGCCGAACGCGCGCTGCCGGCTGGCCAGAACGGACGCGCGATCCGCGAATTCCACGGCCCGCTGGCCAGCGCCGACGAGAAAATGCAAGTGCGCATCGGTTACTTCGAACCGCGCACGCCTTTCGCCATCAAGGACCTGCCCTTCTATGCGCTGATCGCGCTGGCCATGTTCCTGCTGGTGCCGCTGATCTACCTCGTGATCAAGCGCGAGATGGCGCCGCTGGCCGCGCTCGGCGAGCAGCTGCGCACGGTGGCCGCCAGCCAGGCCGGCGCCGGCCAGGCATTGACGCTCGCGCCGGCCGCCGAGGCCGACGCCGACGTGCGCGGCCTGGCCCGCAAGCTGAATCGCTACCTCGACCAGGCCAGCGCCCGCATCCGCGAACTGGAGCAGGAAAGCGTGGCCAGCATGGCCAGCGGGCGCCTGCTCGAATACGGCAGCAACAAGATGCAGGCGGTGCTGCAGTGCCTGCCCGACGGTCTGCTGGTGCTCGACCCGGCCGGCGAAGTGACGTTTGCAACCGGAAAAATCGAACCGCTGCTGGGCGTATCGGTGGCCGAGGTGCTGTCGCAGCCGGTCGAGGCCTGGTGCCGCGATCCCGAACTGCGCGCGATGCTGGCGCGCTTCCGGAGCGCCGGCCTGGACACGCGCAGCCAGATGACGATCGAATTCAATCCGGCCGGCGTGCCCGACAAGCGCCTGTGGGCCACGGCCCAGGCGCTCTTGGGACACGCGATGGCCTACGGCACCCTGGTCGTGCTGCGCGACGCCACCCGCGAACACCTGGCGCGCCAGGCCGGCAACGATTTCGTGGCCCACGTGGCGCACGAACTGAAGTCGCCGCTGAACGCGATCGGCATGTACGGCGAGATGCTGGCCGATGCCGGCGTCGACGATCCGGCGGTGCGGGTCGAGGCGATCAACGTGATCCAGGACGAAGTCGAGCGCATGAATTCGCTGGTCAACAACCTGCTCAACGTCAGCAAGCTGGAGATGGGCAGCATGCGTCCCGAGCGCCATCGGGTCAAACTCGACGACCTGCTGCGCGATGCCTGGCAGCAGGCGCGTGGGCGTGCCGAAGCGAAGGGCATTCGCCTGGAGCTGCAGGTGGCGCGCGAGCTGGCCGCCGTCTCGGTCGACAAGGACCTGTTCCGCATCGCCGTGAACAACCTGCTCAACAACGCCATCAAGTACAACCAGTCCGGCGGCACGGTCGTGCTGGCCGCCGATGAAAGCGACGCCGATGTCGTCATCGCCGTGCGCGACAGCGGCATCGGCATGACGCCGGAAGACCGCGAGCGCGTGACCGAGAAATTCTTCCGCGTGCGCGAAACCGGCACCGAACAGCGCGGCGGCCACGGCCTCGGGCTGTACCTGACCAACCAGATCGTCGAGCTGCACCATGGCCGCCTGACGATCGACAGCGAACTCGGACACGGCAGCGTGTTCTCGATCCACCTGAAAAAGATGCCGGCCCTGGTCGAAGGAGGCCAAGTCCTATGAACAAACGTACCATCCTGCTCGTCGACGACGAGCCGCACGTGATCCGCGTACTGCGCCTGATGCTCGAACGCGAGGGCTACGAGGTCGTCAGCGCCAACGATGGCGGCGAAGCGCTCGAGCGGATGCGCGCGCGCCGCCCCGACGTGATGGTCAGCGACATCCAGATGGCCGGCATGGACGGGCGCGAACTGTGCCGCACCACGCGCGCGCGCTATCCCGATGACCGCTTCCCGATCTTCGTGATGACCTCGATGACGGCCTCGGGCGAGCGCGAATGGGTGCGCGAGCTGCCCAATGTCGACTTTCTCGAAAAGCCGCTCAGCCCCCGCCAATTGATTGCGCGCCTGGCGACGCATTTCGCACATGCCGCCACCCGGCAGGAGAACATCCATGCAGCCTGAAGTCCTGAACGAGCTCGATTACACCCGCTACGCACGCTGGCTGCGCCGCACCACCGGCGTCGAGCACGATTTCGCGGTCTGCGCCGCGGCCGGCGCGCCGCTCTGGTCGGCACGGGCCGACAGCGACATCGGGGACTGGATCGCCGCCCAAGTTGCAAGCGGCTTCGCCTGGCCCTGCGTCGGCGACGGCATGCAGCGCCACGATGCGGACGGCGTCACGCTGCTCTACCTGCCTGTCAACGGCAAGCACGGCCTGCTCGGGTTTCTGGCGGTGCGGGTCGCGCCCCTGCCGGACGCACCGGTGGCCTGGGACGCGCTGGCCGAAACGCTGGAAGACATCGGCGCCGGCATTGCCGACGAGGTCGCGTCCAGGCGCGAACTCGACAACATGGCGCTGGAACTGTCCGAGCGCTACGAGGAACTGCACCTGGTGTATGCGATCGACAAGCAGGTCCAGCAACTGGAACCGGGAGCCGACCTGTTCCAGCGCCTGCTGCAAAGCTGGGCCGAACACATGGAGGCCGACGTTGCCGCTTTCGTGAAACCGGGCGAAAACCTGTGCGTGCACGCGACGAACCTGTCGGCGCCGATCCACAACCTCGACCTGGTGCTGGTCGAGATGCGCGGCGACCTCTATCGCTTCACGCACTCGGCGCGCGCGCCGATCGTCATCAACGACGTCACCGACCCGCGCCGCGCCTACATCTTTACCGACCTCCCCTTCAAACTGCTGTGCTGTCCGGTGATCCACGACCGCAGCGTGGTGGCGATCCTGGTACTGGCCAACCACCTGGCCAAGCCGGATTTCTCGAACAGCGACCGCAAGCTCGGCGAATTGCTGGCCAACCAGCTCTCCGGCCTGTCGAAGATGTACGGCATGCTGGCGGAAACGCAGAAGTTCAACGACCAGATGGCCAACGCCCTGATCGAGGCGGTCGAAGCGAAGGACCCGTACACGCGCGGCCATTCGGAGCGCGTGCATCACATCACGATGCAGATCGGCGCGGCCATGAACCTGGGCCCGCGCGACACCGAAGACCTGTTCTGGGGCTCGCTCCTGCACGACGTGGGCAAGATCGGCATTCCCGACGCGGTGCTGTGCAAGCCGGGCCGCCTGACGGCCGACGAGTTCACCTTCATCAAAGTGCACCCGGAGCGCAGCTACGAGATCCTGCGCCACATCGACCGCTTGAAGGGCGCGGTGCCGGGCGCGCGCCACCACCAGGAAAAATACGACGGCACCGGTTACCCGCACGGCTTGAAGGGCAACGACATTCCACTGCACGCGCGCATCATCGCGGTGGCCGACACCTACGATTCGATCACCAGCTCGCGCGCCTACCGCGCCGGGCGCAGCCATGAAGTGGCGATGGCGGAAATCGCCCGCGTGGCCGGCAGCCAGCTGGACCCGAGCATCATCAAGGTGTTCGAGGAAATCTGCGCCGGCGAGCCTGAATGGATCGCGCGTTTCAATATCGCGCGCGACATGGCGAAGGCTGCCGCATAAATGAGCGAAGCAGTGACCCGCAGCCGCATCGGCTCGATGACCTACCTGGCGCCGTCGATGGCGCTGGTGGCCGCCGAGGCCATCGATGCGCTGGAAAGCGCGATCGCCGAATGCATCGCCCAGCACCAGGTCAGCATCGTGCTCGACCTGGGCAAGGTGGCGCTGTTGTCGGGGCGCGCGCTGGAACTGATGACGCGCGCGGCGAGCCGCCTCGGCGCGCTGGGCGGCTGGCTGAAGCTGGCCTATCCGAGCCCGCTGCTGCTCGACATCCTGACGGTAACCGGCGTGGCCGACCAGGTGGCGCTGTACGACGCGCCCCAGGCGCAGGCGAAACCGGCGCGCAAGGCCGGCCAGCTGAAACTGGGCGACATCCTGGTCGAACGCGGCATCGTCACCGCGGCCCAGGTGGCGGAAGCGGCGCGCCTGCAAGAGCAGACCGGCAAGCGCATGGGTTTCATCATGGCCGAAAAGAAGTGGCTGTCGGAGTCGGCGCTGTTTCAGGCGCTGGCCGAGCAGCTCGACCTGCCTTTCGTGAGCCTGCGCGCCGGCCTGTACGACCCGGTCGCCGTGTCGATGCTCGAGCGCGACGTGGCCAAACGCCTGAACGTGATTCCGCTGTTCGTGGTCGAGAACACGCTGACGGTCGCCACGGGCGAACCGCAGGCGGTACACAGCATCGACGAGATCCGCGCCCGTACCGGCTGCCGCATCCGCGTGGCGATGGCGCCGCCGGCCGACATCAACCGCGTGCGCGACGATGCCTACGGCGGCACGATGCCGGACTTCATCCACAGCGAGGCCGACGACCTCGAGCTGGTGGAAAACCAGATCCCGGACGACTACACGCAGATCGACCAGATGGCCGGCGCCAGCCCGGTGATCAACATGGTCAATGCGGTGATCCAGCGCGCCATCCACGACAACGCCAGCGACATCCACATCGAGATCTCGCGCAACAAATCGCGCATCCGGCTCAGGATCGACGGCATCCTGTACGAAGTCATGTCGCCGCGCGTGGAACTGCATCCGGCGATCGTCTCGCGCCTGAAGGTGATGGCGCACCTCGACATCGCCGAACGCCGCTTGCCGCAGGACGGGCGCATCCAGGTCATGACGCAAGGGCGCACGGTCGACCTGCGCTTTTCGTCCCTGCCCGGCATTTACGGCGAAAAAGTGGTGCTGCGCGTGCTCGACAAGAACCAGTCGATCCTCGACGTCGACAAACTCGGCATGAACGGCGGCGCCGTCGACACCTTCAAACGCCTGCTCGGACGCAGCCACGGACTCATTCTCGTCACGGGGCCGACCGGCAGCGGCAAGACCACCAGCCTGTACGCGGCGATCAACTACCTGAAAAGCATCGAAAAAAACATCGTCACGATCGAGGATCCGGTCGAGTACCAGCTCGACATCATCAACCAGAACCAGGTCAACGATGCGATCGGGCTCACCTTCCCGAAAATCCTGAAACACGTGCTGCGCCAGGACCCGGACATCATCATGGTGGGCGAGGTGCGCGACCGCCAGACCGCCGAGATCGCGGTGCAGGCCGCGCTCACCGGGCACCTGGTGCTCACCACCTTGCACACCAACGACACGCTCGGCGCGGTGGCGCGCCTGGTCGAGATGGGGGTCGAGCCCTACCTGTTGTCGTCGGCCCTGATCGGGGTGATGGCGCAGCGCCTGGTGCGCCGCATCTGCCCGGCCTGCAAGACGAGCTACCTGGTGCCGCCGAACGCGGCCGCCGCCTACGGCTACAAGGGGGAAGGCAACCTCAAGCTTTTAAAAGGGCGCGGCTGCCCGTCGTGCTACGACTCCGGCTACAAGGGACGGCTCGGCATCTACGAACTGCTCGAAGTGGGACCGGACCTGCAGCGCATGATCGTGGCCAACACCGGCAAGGACGTGATGGCCCAGCACGTCGCGGCCAGCGGTCACCGCGATCTCTATGCCGACGGAATGGAGCGCGCCTTCGGCGGCGATACCACGCCCGAGGAAATCGCGCGCGTCGTGCACTCGCTATAAGGAATCGGCATGGCACTCGAATGGGATGACGCACCGGCGGCAGCGCCCGCCGCCAAGGCCGCGGCCGCACGCAAGCCGGCCTGGAACCTGACGGCCGAGGCGCGCATCGGCAGCGCCGACCGCATGCTGTTTACCGAACGCCTGACCTTGCTGCTCGAAACCGGCGTGCCCCTGCACGACGCGCTCAACGTGCTGCACGAGCAGGCCGGCAAGCCACGCCTGAAAACCATCATCGGCGAAGTGGCGAACGACATCGTCGGCGGCCAGCGCTTTTCCGAAGCCCTGGCGCGTCACCCGGACCTGTTCCCGCCGACCTACATCAACCTGATCGGCGCCAGCGAGGAAGGCGGTTTCCTGCCCGCGGTGCTGGAACAGCTGGTCGACATGGACGAGAAGCAGGAACGGCTGCGCAGCACGATCGTCTCGGCCCTGTCGTATCCGGGTTTCCTGATCGTGTTCTCGGTCCTGGTGGTGGTGTTCATCCTGGTGACCGTGTTCCCGAAATTTTCGGTGATGTTCGCGGCGATCTACGACGACCTGCCGGTCACGACCAAGGTCTTCATCTTCGCCAGCGACGTGCTGACCAGGCATGGCGCGGTATTCGGCATCGGCCTGCTGGCGCTGGCGGCAGGCGCCCTGCTGGCGCTGCGCCGTCCGGAGGCGCGCGAGGCGCTGGACCGGCTCAAGCTGCGCCTGCCCTTCGTCAAGGACATCTTCATCAAGATTTATTTGACGCGCCTGATGCGCGTGATGGGGATATCGCTCGAGCGCGGCGTGACGATTCTCGCCACGCTGGGCGCGTGCCGCAACGTCATTCCGAACGCCGAATTCCAGCGCTTCATCGGCGAACTCGAAGTGCAAGTGACCGAAGGGCGCGGGATTGCCGCGGGCTTTCGCGACAGCCCCTTGATCCCGGTCAGCGTCAAGCAGATGATCGATACCGGCGAGCAGACCGGCACCCTCGGCCGCGTCATGGGCCGGGTTGCCGATTTCTACGAACGCGACCTGACGCGCCAGTTGAATTCCCTGGCGAAAATGGCCGAACCGGTGATGCTGCTGGTGATGGGCATTCTGGTTGGGACGATCGTTACTTCGATCATCCTGCCGATTTTCAAGATGTCACGGGCGGCGCATTAAAAAACCACAATCTTGGCAATTTAATGTTTGCGGGCAATAATTCATTCCAGCCTTCATGTTAATCTCTGTTCTTCCCCCTAACCGTAAACCAATCGCAGCCACTTACCTAAAATGACGATGACTTCCACTTTGCGCAACCATGCTGCCCGCGGCTTCACGCTGATCGAACTCTTGATCGTGGTTATCATTATTGCCATCCTGGCTGCGATTGCGATTCCACAGTTTTCCAGTTCGTCGAGCGATGCGCAGGAAGCGGCACTCGATACCAATCTGGGCACGGTACGCTCGGCGATTGAATTGTATCGTGTGCAACACAAGAATAATTATCCGTCGAAGACGCCTTCTTCCGGCGGTCTGAGCGCCAGCTGCACGGCCGCGGGCGGCGTGCTCGGCACCGGGGCAAAGGACGTGGAACAGGCATTCGTCGATCAACTGACGGCTTACTCGAACGCCGACGGTGCTACCTGCACCCGTCCGCATCCCGATTTCCCGTTCGGTCCCTACCTGCGCGAGATTCCGAAGGATTCGATCAAGAATGTCAGTACGGTCGTCATGGATGCCGCCGCCGGCACCCCTACCGTGGAAACGGGCGGTTGGGTGTTCAGCAATGTCATCGGCAAGTTTTACATGAACAGCAAAGCCGTCGGTCGCGACGGCCGCGCCTACCACCTGCATTAATCGACGCCACGCCCGACATGGCTGGCAGGGGCGTTCCCGGGCGGCACCAGGCCGGGCTGACACTTGCGGAAATGCTGACGGTGGTCGCCGTGCTCGCTGTCACGGCGGCGATCGCGATTCCCCGGGCCGACCCGCAAGCGGTCATCGCCGCCGACGCGGTCGCCGCCGAGATTGCACGGGCGGTGCGTTTCGCCCGGCAAGAGGCCATCCGCAGCGGCAGTTACCAGAAAATCAGCGTTGATCCTGGCAGCCAGACCATGCGGATCGTGCGGCCAACCTCCTCCAGCGACCTCGCGACCGGCCATCCGGTGGACAAGCGCCCTTACGTGATCAGGTTTCAGGAAAACAGCATGCCGCATGTGACGATCGTCAGTTCGGTTTTCAATTACGAAGGCGGGGCGAGCACCAATTATGCCGTCTTCGGTCCGGATGGCGCGCCAGTGTACCCCATGCCTGCCAAGCTGGCCACACAAGCCCCAGGCATGGTGCTCGGCGCCAGCGACGCCGAGCAGCTCAAGGAAGAAGGCAAAGTCACGATTCGCCACGGCGATGTGGAGCGCGTGGTGCGGGTGGCGCCGCGCACCGGCCGGGTGACGTTTTGAACGGCCGCCGCCAACATGGCTTCTCCTACGCCGAGATCATGGTCGCCGTCGTGCTGCTCGCCGTCTGCGCCGTGCCGATGGCAGACGCGATCAGCAATGGCTTGCTGGCGGCGGACGTGGGCGTGGCGAAAGCACGGGAATTGCGTTGCATGAAAAATACGATGGAAACCATCCTGGCGCAGCCGCACCAGACGCTGTGGGGCGCCGCCCTGAAGGACCGCGCCGCAAGCTACGTCCTGCCGGCGGACGCCGCGTGCGCGGACGTCGTGCGCAAGCTCACCATCTCGCTGTACGAGCACGAAGCGAACAAGGCGCCGGTTTTTCTGCCCACCGGGACGGCCCTGGAGCGGGCCAGGTCCGCCATGCTGCACGTCGCCCTCAGCACGAACACCGGGTATGGGTTCACGACCCTGGTCTCCCGGTGAGCATGGCCGGCCACAGCCACGCACGCGGCTTGAGCCTGGTAGAGCTGCTGCTCGGCCTGGCCATCGGCGCGCTCGTGATGGCGCCGCTGGTGGCGATGCTGCGCAGCGCATCGGCTGCCGCCCCCGTCGCGGGCGCGCGCATCGCACTCGAGCGCGATGCCGATTTCGCCCTGGAACGGATCGCCGCGCGCATCCGTCTCACGGCGCCGTCGACCGCCCTGATCGACAAGCCGAGCGAGGAATGGCTCAAGCCCGCCGTCTACAGCGTCAGCGCCGGCGTGCTGGTCGAACAGATCGGCAAGAAAACGTCGCCCCTCGCCGAGGGGGTCACGGCCTTCGGCATGACGGTGGCCGCGGCCGACAGCGAGCAGCCGCTGGTTACGGTCAGCCTCAGCCTGGGCCTGCCGGACGGCGGCCCGAACACGACCGCCAGCGCCACCGTACGCATGGGAAGCGCGCGATGAGCCGGGGCCGCCAACAGGGGATCTTGCTGCTGCCGGTGACGCTGACGCTGGCCGTCATCGGCGCGCTGGCCTACGCAATGACCCGTGACGGCAGCATGAACGTCGCCGCCATCGACGCCCAGTACGATGCCGACGTGGCGCGCTACCTCGCTGCCAGCGGTGTGCAGCTGGCCAAATGGCGCACCGCGAAAGACAAGTGCAACAACGGCGCCCAAGCCAACTTCGGCACGCTTGCGCTCCCCGGCGGAACCGTCGTCGTCAACACGACCTCGTGGTCGAACGGCAGTCTGACCGTCGGTCTGACCGCCACCACCACCGGAGCGGGCGCCGGCGCCGTGCATGCGTCGACGCGCAAGGTGCGGGTCCACAACCTGGGCGACCCGAAGCAGAAAATCCTGATGGGAGACGGCGACGACGACATCACGATCATGCGCACCGGTCCAAGGGGACTGGCGAGCGCCGAAACACTCGAAGCGACCGACGGCACGGCGCACCCGCTGGTGTATTTCGCGCTGCCGGGAGAATTCGACAAGGCCTTGATCGTCCAGGCCGACCTGAAACTGACCAAGCAATGGTCGAACTCGACCCAGACCAACCGTTCCCTCGGCATCCACCGCATCACCACCGACTGGGCCTCCCACAACGTTACCTGGAGCACGCCGTGGACCGCGCCGGGCGGCGACTACGTGGCGGCGGCGGCGGCCAGCATGACCATCGACCCGAACGCGCCGACCCAGTTCAACGGGGTCTACACGGCCTCGATCGCCGTGCTGGTCGAGCAATGGGCGGCCGGGACGGTAAGAAACTATGGCCTCTTGCTCAAGCCGACGCATCTGGTCAACACGACATTCACCAGTTTCGACGGTTCCAGCAAGCCTGAACTCGACGTGGGTTATTACCTGCCCTGCAGTTAACCGCAAATGCCATGAAAACAACCGCCTCCCTCTTCAGCGCACTGTCCAGCGTCTGGTCCTGCCTCGATTTCGGTGCCTCCGAACTGCGCGACTACGCCACGCCCGTGATCACGCATGAAACCCGGCGCGGCGTCGCCCTGCTCAGCCTTGTCGCGCTGCTGTTCCTGATCCTGGCCACCGCCATGTCGGCCGTGTTCGAACTCGGCACCGCCTACACGTACACCTATTCGGTGCTGTGCGCGCTGGCGCTGCACGTCTACCTGTCGAGCGCGAAGATCGCGCAGCTGCGCGCCCTGTACCTGCTGGCGATGCTGCTGCTGGTCGTGTGCGCCTCTTCGTTGGTGCTGCTGGCGCACCGCTCGGGCCACCTGCACGCGATGCTGCTCCTGAGCGTGGCGGTGTTGATCATGCTGGTACCGGTCGTGCCCTGGGGCTTGCGCGAGGCGGCGGCCACCACCGGCGCCATCTACCTCATGTTTACCGCCTCGACCTACCTGGCGCGCGTTCGCTTCGCCGCGCTCGACCTGTGGGTGCTGCAATGCCTGATGCTGGTGGCGGCCGTGATCTCGCTGGCGCTGGTGGCGCGCGCGCTGGGCCTGCGCAAGCACGACCTGACGATGCGCTTTCACCTGGAGCGTGCCCAGCGCGAGCTGACCGACTTGGTCAACCGCGACCACCTCACCGGCGCCTGGAACCGGCGCCACATCGAGCGCGACTTCGACCGCGTGGCCGCCCATCACCGCGAGGCGGGCGTCGCCTGCTGGTTCGGCCTGTTCGACATCGATCGCTTCAAATCGATCAACGACACCTTCGGCCATGGCTGCGGCGACGAAGTGCTGCGCGCGGTGCAGGCGGCGTTTGCCCACTTGCCGGGTGACGTCGAATACCTGGCGCGCCTGGGCGGCGACGAGTTCGCGCTGCTGATGTGCGGCAGCGAGGTGCCGGCGCGCGTCGAGCAGGCGCTGGCCTCGATCTCGGCGCGCATGGCCGCTCCCCTGCCCGGCGCCGTCACGCCCAGCGTCAGCCTGGGCCTGGTGCGCCTGCCCTGCGACGGCGGCTTGCACTTCGACGCGGCCTATAAACTGGCCGACGAATTGCTGTACGAGGCCAAGCATGCGGGCGGCAACGCGATCCGCACCAACGTGGCGGAAAAGGCGGCGGCATGAAGTCCTGGCTTGCCGCGCTGGCCCGACGCGGCGCTGCGGCGCCGGCGCCGATCGGCGTCGATTTCGCCGCCCAGCGCCTGAACATGCTGCAGACCGCCCCTTCCGCCCATGGCCTGGTGGTGCGCGCGGCGCTGTCGCTGCCTTACCCGTTCGAGCGTGCCCAGTTGCTGGCGGACCCGCGCCGCCTGAAACAATTCGTGCGCGAGGCCCTGGGCGCGGCGCCATTTGCCGGGCGCCGCGTGGTGTCGGTGCTGGCGCCGAGCGAAGTGCGGATCCTGCCGCTGACGGTGCACGTGCCCTCGGGCCAGAGCGAGCCGCAGGCGGTGGCCAGGGCCGTGCGCGAGCAGCTGGGCGCGGCGGCCGCCGACTCGGTGGTCGACTACTACCAGGTGCGCAGCGTCGAGGCGACCGGCCCGGAAAAGCAGGTGCTGGCAGCGGTGGCGGCGTCCACGGGCGTGCTGGCCTACCTGGAGACGCTGCGCGGCGCGGGGCTCGAGCCGGTCGCGCTCGACATCGGCCCGGCAGCGATCGCGCGCCTGCTGGCGGCGATGCAGGACGATTTCGACCAGTCGGTCCTGTTGATCAATTTCGGCGCCAGCAAAAGCTTTCTGACCGTGATCTGGGGCCGGCGCCTGATGCTCGACCGCGAGATCGATTTCGGCGAGATGCAGCTGGTCGACCGGCTCTCGCGCGCGCTCGGCCTGTCCACCGACGTCGCGCTGGCGCTGCTGCGCGAGCACGGCATCGGCACGCCGGCCGGCGCGCCGCACGGGACCGGCGGCGCGCCCGACATCGGACGCACCGTGCGCGAGATCCTGTACCAGGAATTCGCGGCACTGGCCGAGGAACTGGTGCGCACGCAAGTGTATGTCGCCTCGCGCACGCGCGGCAGCGCGATCAGCCGCGTGTACCTGAACGGCAGCGTGGCGCGCTACCGCCACATCCAGGAGCGGGTCGAGGAACTGGTGCGGCTGCCGGTCGAACTGCTCGCCCCCTTGAAAGCCTTCCGCGGCGCGCCCCTGTCGAGCCCGGTCGGCAGCGACATCCACGGCATCGCCCTGGCGGCCGGCCTGGCATTGCGAGGAGAAGTCCGTGGCTGATATCGACATGATCCCGCGCAGCTACCGCGAGGGGCTGCACATGCGGCGCACCGTGACCCGGTACGGCCTTGCCCTCGGCCTGTTGCTGGTGCTCGGCGGGACCGCCGGCGCGCTCCTGCGCTGGCGCCTGGCGCTGGAAACCCCGCGCCTCGAGCAGGCCCGCTCGGCGTCGGCGCAGGCGAGCGCGATGCGCACCCAGCTGGTCGCCGCGCAAGCGCGCAAGGATGGCTTGCGCGAGAGCGTCGCGGCCCTGGGCGCCCTGCGCGGCGCCGGCGAAGTCGGCGCGCTGGCCGCCAGCGTCAACGGCACGCTCGACGGCAAGGTCTGGTTCGCTCAGCTGCGTTTTTCGCGCACCCAGGAATTGCTGCAGGCGCCACCGTCCGCGCCGCTGCCGGCCGGCGTCGTCCAGATCCGCAATCCGCAAACCGCGGCGGTGCAAGCCTGGCGCCTCGGCAGCCAGGTCGAGATTGGCGCCCAGGCCCTCGATCATGGCGCGATGACCGGTTTTCTGGCGGCGCTCGCTGCCGACCCGCTGCTGGCCAATGTACGCTTTCTCAACAGCAGCACGGCGGCGGCGGAAGATGGCGGCGCGGTCAGCTTCAACCTCGCCGCTTCGCTGGTAAAACGGGAGGAACAGCCATGAACGCCGCCCTGATCCGCAAGGCCGCCGCGCTGCCGCCGCGCCAGCTGCACCTGCTGGGCGCCGGGCTGCTCCTGATCGTCGCCGCCGGCCTCTGGTTCTATGCGCTGCGGGCGCCGCTGGCGGCGCTGCGCGCGGTGCGCGCCGAACAGGCGCAGCTGGCCCTGGCCGGAAACGACCCACGCCTGCTGGCCGCGCAGCTGGCCGTGCTCGATACCGACGTCGAGGTGCTCGTCAAACGGCTGGGCGCGGTGTCTGCGCACACGGCGGCGCAACCGGCGGTGCAGCCGCTGGTGCGCCTGATCGGCGAGCTCGGCGCGCTGGCGCAGGCCAGGAACGTGACCCTGCACGGGGTCACGCCGGTGCCCGAGGAAACCGTCGTGTCCTTTAGCCAGACCGGTTTCGACGCCGACGCCAGCGGCTCGTATGCCAGCCTGCTGGCCTGGATGGGCGCGATCGAAGGCGCCCAGCCCAATCTGGCCATCGTCAGCTTCGACATGCGCGCGGGCGACAAGCCGGGCCAGGTCGCCATGAAGATCCGTGTCGCGGCCTTGCAGCCGCAGGGGAACCAGCCATGAAACACCTTGCAACGACGCTGCTGGCGCTGGCGCCGCTACTGGCCGCCGCGCAGGGGCCGCAGTTGCGCGATCCGTTCGCGCGCCCCACCCTGCCGCCGCGCGCCGTCGCCGACGAAACGCAGATGCAAACGCCGCCGCTGCTGCCGCAACTGCGCGCCCTCATGGTCACGCCGGGACGCGCGCTGGCAAACATCAATGGCCAGATCCTCGCCGTCGGCGAGTGGTTCGGTGACTATCAACTAATCAAGGTGGAAGAACGCGGCGTCACGCTCAGCAAGCGTGGCGTACGCAGCGTTCTGGTACTCGACGAGGCAAGCCGCAAATGAAGCAGAACGTGTTGAACCTGGCCCTGGCAGGGTCCTTGCTGGCGACGGCCTGCGGCGCGGCGGCAGGCCCCCAGGCCGCGCAGCCGGCCACCGCGGTGTCCTCGAGCGCCGCGTCCGCACCGGGCGTGTCCACCTCCTTCGTGTTTCGCGACACGCCGATCGCCGAGCTGTTCGAAATGATCTCGCGCCACGAACGGGTCAACATCATGCTCGGCAAGGGCGTCACAGGCAACGTGGCCGTGAGCCTGTACGACATCACGCCGCGCCAGGCCATTTATGCCATCGCGGAAGCGGGCGGCTACCAGGTACTCAAGCGCGAGAACGGCTATGTGATCGTCAACCCGGCGCAGGCGGCAACGAGCGAGATGCCAGCCATCGGCCAGATGGAAGTGCGGGCTTTGAAAGTGCTGTATTCGGAGCCGCAGCTGGTGGCCGACATCCTGGCCAAGCATGTCGGCCGCGGCGGCAAGGTGACGGTGCTGCCGGCGCGCCGGATGGTGGTGGTCGAGGATACGCCGGAAGGCATGCAGCGCATCGTGGTCCTGCTGCGCGAGATCGACACCCAGCCGCAGCAGATCATGATCGAAGCAAAGATCCTCGAGATCACGCTCGACGAGACCGAGAATTTCGGCATCGAGTGGAATAAGGTGTTCAGCGGCGAGGGCGCCAGTGCCAACCGCATCGGCACGAGCGGGCTGGTCGCGCGCGGGGCGCCGGGCCTGGTCTTCAACCTGGTCAACCAGAACGTCGACCTCTACCTGAACGCCCTGAGCAACAAGGGACGGGTGCGCACGCTGGCCACGCCCAAGCTGCTGACGCTGGAAAACCAGGAAGCGAGCACGAACATCGGCGACAAGCTGGGCTACCGGGTGACGACGACGATCAACAACGTCACCAGCGAGACCATCCAGTTCCTCGAGACCGGCGTGATCCTGCGCGTGACGCCGTCGGTCGACACCGATGGCCGCATCGCGCTACGCGTGCGCCCGGAAGTGAGTTCGGGTTCCCTGCTGGGCGGCATCCCGTCGAAGAAGACGACCGAAGTCAATACCCAGCTGGTGGCGGAAAACGGCCAGTCGATCCTGATCGGCGGCTTGATCAAGGCCAGCACCGGCCAGCGCCGTACCGGCGTGCCGCTGCTGGCCGACGTGCCCGGCCTCGGCAAACTGTTTTCAAACACCGAGGAAACCGGCAGTTCGACCGAAACCATCGTCCTGATCACGCCGCGCATCGTGCCGACGCGGCCGGTGGGCGGCGATGCCCAGACGGTCGAGCGGGTCGAGCGTGCGCAAGGGGAATTCGACCGCAAGTTCAAGGCGCCGGCGAGCCTGGAATAAGCACCGTCGCGCTCCATGCAAACGGCCTGTTCGCAGGCCGTTTGCATGGAGCGCCGCCGGTCTGGCCGGTCAAGCCTTCACTGCGGCTTTAGGCGCCATCGTCCTTACTTCCAGATGTCGCGGCGCTAGCCGACGCTGGCCGGCTGACTGCCGATCAGCTTGCACCCACACTCTGTCGTGCACCCTTCGACCGCGACCGGTACGCCGTTGACGGTGAAGGACTTGGAGGCAGTAACAATCTTGTTGACCCCGTGCGGTTTTCCTCCCGGGTAGACCTGTGGGCAGTCGACCTGATCCCCGAGCCTTGCGATCGCGCGTCCACGCATATCGTGATCCGGCGAGCCGCTGATGACGGTTCCGCCATGATCGGTCTTGTCGCCGACCGTGATTATTTTTAGAGGCATATCTGTCTCCTTATCGGCTGATGAAGTCAGTAGCTCGGCGGGCCGTCCGGCTCGGGCTCGATTGCGTCCTGGATGCCCTTCCATGCGGGTAGTTCCGCAGGAGGCAGCGGCAGCACTTGGTCGAGGCGAGTCAGTTTCAGGTCGGGGTTGAGGTCTAGCGCATCCGAGATCTGATCGTACCGACGTTCACGTTCGGGATCGGGCGCGATTTCGAACTCTCTAAGCGTAGCCTGGTCCTGTTTGTCGCGCGAACTCCAGTGTTCAAGGCCAAATATGATTCTCAGTGCCACTGAGGAGTTTTTGTTGCCAAACCTCGTCGCCGCCTGGTAATACTCCAGCGCTAAGGCGAGATTCTTGTGAAGTTTGGCCCTAACTCCCAACTTGTGGGCAGCAGGACCATGGCCCTTTCGATACGCGCATATCAGCATCGCTTCTGGGCATCGCGGCGTTCGGCCTTCAGATAGGCACCCGCCAGAGCCATCTGCGCTTCCGGACTGCCGAGCTCCGCCGCTTTCAGGTAATAGGCCCACGCGATCCGTTTATCCTGCACAGCACCGCCATAGCCTTGCTCGTGTGCGACACCGAGATCGTAGTATCCCCAGGCTTGGCCGGCAGCGACGGCTGTACGAACGATGTCGACTGATTTGTCCAATCGATATCAAGCACGTGGTTGGTGTCAAGGGGGCCCAGGCCGGACCGGTAGAAGTGGGCCATCAATGCGCGCGCTCCCCAGTCGCCTTGATTTGCGGCGGACTGCACGTCGTGAAGAATGCTGGTGAATTCCTGACGCGTCAGCTGCCACGCAATCTTGCTTCGCCACAGTTTGCGTGCATCAATATAAAGCCGATAGGCGGCCTGGTCACGGGTTCCCGGCATCGTGTCCTTCCACCGTCTGCAGGTCGGGACCGGCCCGTTCACATCGAACGCCTGCAAACCAGCGGGGATCGTGTGCATCTTCACATACTCCACATGTTGTTGTAAAAAATAAGCGCTCGTTGCGTACACAACCGAAGCACTAGCAACCAAAATCCAGCGCGGAAGCGGGCGTCGCATGTCAAATCACCGGCGAGCCGGGTTGCCTGTCGACGTGGAACGTGGCGATCTGGCCCGACAGCGGCAATCCACTCGCCATCGCTTCCGTGTTGTCGTTCATGAGGTCCAGCCAGGCCTCGAATGTTTTCTTCATATTGCCGAACTGAGCCGGCCCCTCGTCGTTGGTGCATTGTTTGAACAGCTTCTTGCGCAAGTCGAAAGCCACATCCATGGCCTGGCTGAGCAGATTCAGCTCGCTGTCGAGGGCCATGCTGCGCACGTTCAGGTTGACGGACCCCACCGTGAAAGCAGCGTCGTCGACGATCGCCACCTTCGCGTGGATGTACGTCTCCTCATAATCCTTCGTGGATTTCGGCTGCGCGGCGCCGCTCCACATCGACCCCATGAGCGCCTTGATCCCTCTATCGGCTAATGCCTCGGCCGTAATAGGCATCTTCGTCTTATCCCCTATTGCCTTCGTAGCCGACGGCGCGGTCAGGCGTTTCGTAGTCGATGCGAAGCCGCCATCGCAGCGCACGAAACGACATTCCGTGATGTAGCCGTTGAAGTAACGCAGCGATCCGTCTTCCCGCACCAGGGAGATGGTCACCATCCGGCCCATCAATGTTTTCAGCGGGATGCGCGGGTCGTCCGACAGCACCTAGAGCTCGAAGCGGAAACCGCGCGAGACTTCCTCGTGCGCGACCAGCTTGTTCGGCAGCAGGATCGCGGGTGGCCCATCCTTGAACGGAAAGTCGAGCCGCATGAGGCGCTTGTGCTGGGATGCGCCGCTGAACGCCGAGCGCGCGGCGCCGGCCGCGATTTCCTGGCCTTCGCCCATGGATTGTCTCCGATGACTGCGCGGCATAGCCGTAGCGCAAGTGAAAAGGTCAGCGGAGACCTTACTCTGAGCTCGCTTATTGGAAATTGATTAGAGTCAACACACTTCCCTGCGCCATGTCCAAATTTTTCTGACAGATTCCTGGAGGCGGATGGATGTTTCGATCACTGCCTCGACGGGGCTTTCTGTTTGCTGACCCGGCACATGGGAGCAGCGACAAAAAAGCCATCGACTTTTACCTCGATGGCTGATGTTGTCCGAACATGAATGTCGACCTAGCGTCGTTGAATTGTCTCGCTATGTTCTACCTGGTCTCATGATCTTCTAGGCGTTCATAGCCACGCCCGCGTTATGCGCCTGCTGGTCCGCGTGGTAGGAGCTGCGCACCATGGCGCCGACGGCGGCGTGGACAAAGCCCATTTCGTAGGCGGCTTCCTCGAATTTCTTGAACTGGTCCGGGTGCACGTAGCGGCGCACCGGCAGGTGCGAATTCGACGGAGACAGGTACTGGCCGATGGTCAGCATCTCGACATTATGCTCGCGCATGTCGCGCATCACCTGCAGGATTTCCTCGTCGGTTTCGCCGAGGCCCACCATGATGCCCGATTTCGTCACCGCGTTCGGGTACAGCGCCTTGAAGTCGCGCAGCAGCTCGAGCGAGTGCTTGTAGTCGGCGCCGGGACGCGCTTCCTTGTACAGGCGCGGCACGGTTTCCAGGTTATGGTTCATCACGTCCGGCAAGCCGTCGGCGAAGATCGCCAGGGCTTTGGCCAGGCGGCCGCGGAAATCCGGCACCAGCACTTCGATCCTGGTGTTGGGCGAGAGGGCGCGCGTTTTGGTGATGCAGTCGACGAAGTGGCCGGCGCCGCCGTCGCGCAGGTCGTCGCGGTCGACCGAGGTGATGACGACATACGACAGGCGCAGGTCGGCGATGGTCTTGGCCAGGTTGCCCGGCTCGTCGACGTCGAGCGGGTCCGGGCGGCCGTGGCCGACGTCGCAGAACGGGCAGCGCCGGGTGCACTTGTCGCCCATGATCATGAAAGTGGCCGTGCCCTTGCCGAAGCATTCGCCGATGTTCGGGCAGCTCGCTTCCTCGCACACGGTCACCAGCTTGTTCGCGCGCAGGATGTCCTTGATCTCGTAGAAGCGCGAGGAAGCGGTCGCCGCCTTCACGCGGATCCAGTCCGGCTTTTTCAGGCGCTCGGCGTCGCCGATCGGCACGATCTTGATCGGGATGCGCGAGGTCTTGTTGGCGCCCTTCTGCTTGTCGAGGGCGTTGTAGGCGGGATTCAGACCGGTATCGGTGTCGGTAGTCATAATCGCTCGGGCCCAGGCGGGCTGTCAGTTGGAGTTGTTCGGGTCACAGGGGGCCAGGTGGCGCAGGAGTGCTTGCGCCAGCGCGTGCTGCACGTCGGCCAGCGGCGCCTCGATGCCCATGGTGCGCATGTCGACGGTGGACAGGCCGGAATAGCCGCAGGGGTTAATCCACGAAAACGGCGCCAGGTCCATTGCCACGTTCAGCGAGACGCCATGATAGGTACAGCCATTGCCGCGCACTTTCAAGCCCAGCGCGGCGATTTTCGCGCCGCGGCGCGGGCCGGCGGCAATATAAATGCCGGGCGCACCGGCAACGCGTTCACCGCCCAGATTATACGCCGCCAGCACGTCGATGACCGCCTGTTCGATTTTTTCCACAAACTGCCGGGCGTATAACTTGCCGCCGGGCTTGTTGCGGCGCAGGTCCACCAGCAGGTAGATCACGACCTGGCCCGGGCCGTGGTAGGTGATTTCGCCGCCGCGGTCGGTCTGCACCACGGGGATGCCGTGCGCCGGCACGCCTGGCCCGGCCAGCAAGTGGGCGCGGTCGGCGCCCAGGCCCAGCGTAAACACCGGCGGATGCTCGACGATCCACAGTTCGTCGCGCGTGTCGTGCGTGCGCGCATCGGTAAAGGCGCGCATGGCGGCAAACACGGGCTCGTAATCGGCGCGGCCCAGGTCGCGGACGAGCGCACTGGCGGGGCGGGTGGGGTGCATGGAGTCGGTCGGGAAGTGACAGCCCCGACATTATAAGGCAGCGTAGCGGGCCTTGCCCGGCGCCGGGCCAGGCCCGCTACGCCAAAACAGCATTACATGACGATCTTGACCATCGGATGCGCCGACAGGGCGCGGTACAGGTCGTCGAGCTGGGCGCGGCTGGTGGCGCGCACGGTACAGGTCAGGCCGGTGTAGTTGCCCTTCGGTGAAGGACGCACTTCCAGGCGGCCGTCGTGGAAGGTCGGATCGAAGCCGACCACCACTTCGACGATCGTGGCGGCAAAGGCGTCGTGCGTGGGGCCCATCACCTTGATCGGGAAGTCGCTCGGGTACTCAATGAGGGATTCTTTCGGGTCCATACAGGCTCCTGTGCAAAACGCCATTGTAGCCAATGCGCGCCTGCCGCGTAAAATTGCCAGCAGGAAGTAAGCGCGCGCGCATCCCTTAACGCTCGATCTCTTAACGCTCGATATGGCGGTCGCCGTCGCCCTGACGCTGGCGCTCGACGCGGCGCGCGGGCGGCGGGTCGAACGCCGCCGGTGCCGCGCGTGGCACCGGCGGCGCAACCGCCGTCAGCGCCTGGTCTTGCCGCTGGGCCTGGGCTTGCATCTGCGCTTGGGCCTGCGCCCTGGCCTGCGCCTGCATCTGGGCTTGGGCCTGCATTTGGGCCTGCGCCTGCGCCTGCATTTGGGCCTGCGCCTGCGCCTGCATTTGCGCCTGCGCCTGCGCCTGCACTTGGGCCTGCGCCTGCGCCTGCGCCCGCATGGTGGCCGCTTCGATCGCCCCGCCCACGCCGCCGCGAGGCGTGAACACCTGCGGCGCCGGAGGCGTCACGACCACGGCCTCGCGCTGTCTGGCACCACGCTGGCGCCAGCCATCCTCGGCTGCAGCGTGCCCGTCGTGCCCATCGCGGCGCCAGCCGTCGCCATCGTTGCCGCGCCGCTCGCGGTGGCCATCGTCATGCGCGCGCTCGCGCCAGCTGCGCGGCACCGGCGGCTGGGCCAGCGGCGCCTGCTGCCAGTTCGCCGGCGGCGTCACGCGGCCCTCGTGCCGTACCACGACCTCGCCGCGCTGGCCGAAGCGGTCCTGCGGCACCACCGTCAAGCCGCGCTGGCGGTAATCGTGGTCGTGGTCGCGGTGGCGCCAGCCGTCGTGGTTATTCAGGCGCCGCAGGTGCTTGTCCGAGAGCCGGTAGCCGGGTACGAAGCGGTCATGGGGCGACAGCGGATACCAGCCCTGGGCGAGCGCCGAGCCGTTGCCGGCATGCACGTTCCAGCCGGCGCCGCCGACCCAGCCCACCAGGGCCGGGGCCCACACCGGGCGGCTGTCGAGGCGGCCGGGTGCCCAGGCCCAGCGGTTCCCGACATGGACCCAGCGTCCGTAATGGAAGGGCGCATAGCCCCAGGGGGCGTTATCGACCCAGGTCCAGCCCCAGGGAGCGATCCAGGTCCAGCGGCCGTCCCGGTAAGGCACCCAGTTCGAGGCGACCGACGGCAGCCACAGGGCGCCGTATTCGCTGTCGTCGCGCCAGCTGCCGTGGCGGTCGAGATCCTCGACGCCGGTCATCTCGGCCGGCACATAGCGGGTGGCGCGCGCCACATTGACTTCGCGGTCGCGCGCGGCGGCCCAGGCGTCGAAGGCGTCGCCGACCGCTTGCGTCATGCGCAAGTCGCTGCCCTGCATCTCGGCGCTGCGTCCGCTGCGCACCGTCAGGCGCTCGCCGCCGCCCTCGACGCTGGCCACGCCCTCGAACACGCGCACGCTGCTGCTGTCGCGCCCGCGCTCGGCGTGCACGCGCAAGCGGCCCGGCCCCTGCAGCAGCACGCGCGCCTGCGGCGTGCCGAGCTCGAAACCGTCGGCGACCTCGTCGCTGACGACACGGATGCTGGCGCTGCCATGGTGCAGGCGCAGGCGCAGCTTGTCCTCGTCGAGTGCGAGCACTTCGAGGGCGGTATCGCCATCGAGGCGAATCGCGGTCGAGCCGATCCGCAGCTCGGTGCGCGCGCCGGGCGCCGTGGAGATGGTCTGGTTCGAAGTGACGGGCCAGTTGACCAGCGCCGCCTGCGTCGCGGCGCCGGCGCCGCTGATCTGGACTTGTCCTTGCGTCAGGGCGACGCGGCCGACCCGGGACGGCGGATCGTCCGCCAGCGCCAGGGTGGAACAGGCCGCCAGCGCAAGCAGCGTCGCGGTTTTCAGGAAACGGAGGGTCATGAATGGCTCCAGGCGGTGGGGACGGAGTGCGGCGACCTCATTACACCTCAGCGATCCAGGTCACGGCAACCGGAATTACAGACGGTTGCAACTGCCGCACAAGCGGCACGGGTGCGCTCAGGCCGTGCGTTTCACGAAAAACAGCATCGAGCCGACGACGACGAGCACGGCGCCGAAAAACCGGTTCTGGAGGCGCATCGCGCGCGGATCGCGGAACAGGCGCTGCATCGAGGACGCCAGCGTCGCATAGCCATGCATCACGATGCTGTCGATGGTGACCATGGTCACGCCCAGGATCACCAGTTGCGGCAGCAGCGCGGCATCCTTGGAGATGAATTGCGGCAGCACGGCGACCATGAAGATGATGCCTTTCGGGTTGGTCGCGTTCGTCAGGAAACCGGTCAGCACGCGCTTGCCGAAGGAGGGGTGCGCGGCCAGGCCGGCGGCGCTGGCCGTCGGGCCGGAGTCGAGCTTGGCGCGCCACTGCGACACGCCCAGATAAATCAAGTACAGCGCGCCGACCACTTTGACGGCAAGGAAAGCCGTGGGCGAGGCCAGCAGCAGGGAGCCGACGCCGGCGCCGGCGATGGCCAGCACCAGGACCAGGCCGAACTGCAGACCGAGCACGGTCGCGCTGGCTTTCCTGACGCCATAGGCCAGGCCGTGCGACATCGACAGCACGGCGCCCGAACCGGGAGAAATGGCGATCACGGTGCCGGCGATGACGAAGGCGATCCAGGTGGCGAAAGACATGGGGGAACTCGGGAAAACGGCAACGACGGGGGGAAATGGCGCGCGGCTCGCTGCCACGGCGCCATGCAGGATGCCGGAAAGTTGCCGGCTTACTTACTTACTTCTTGCTTACTTCTTGCGCGGATTGACGGCAGCCTTCAGGGTGGCGCCGGCCGAGAAACGCGGGGTTTTCGATGCGCCGATCTTGATGACTTCGCCCGTTGCCGGGTTGCGACCCTTGCGCGCCGCGCGCTTGGTCACCGAGAACGTGCCGAAGCCGGTGATGCCGACCGTATCGCCTTTTTTCAGACGCTCGGTGATGATCTCGATGATCGTGTTGACCGCGCTGTTGGCAGCGCTACCGGACATCTCGGTACGCTTGGCAAATTCCGCGATCAGTTCGCCTTTTTTCATGGTGCCTCCGGGGTTGAAAGAGCGGAAAGAGTAGCACAAATGTTTGCCACTTGTAACTTTCTCGCGCCCTTCTCGCGGATGCCACACCGGCGCCCGCCGGCCGCGGGCGTTTCAAGGCGTGCCCGTCAGAGCAGGCTCGGTTCGATCCCGGCCGCCGCCAGGCGGGTGCGCAGGGCGGCGTTGATCAGGGTCTGGTAGCCGGTGCCGCAGCGCTCGGACAGGGTGCGAAATTCGTCGAGCACCTCGTCGTCGAGGTAGATCGTGATGCGCGTCTTGCGCTTTGGCGGACGGGTGCGGCGCACCGGGGTGGCGGTCTGGTTCGTGGTCGGAATCATCATGGTCTCCATCGGCTGGGCGAGGCTGGCGGACCGCAGCCTTCGATGTTGACTATACGTACGGCGCGCCGGGCCGGTCCGGTCAAAGCGACGAGCTGCAGATTTTCGGGCGTGAAGCGCAATTTATCGCGCTGAACCGTGTGCCTGCGGACCCTGCCCTCGGTTAAGATGCTGCCATATTGCTAATTTCAGGAGTAGTTCCATGGCCGCAGGCAGTTTGCTCGCTTTACTCGACGATATCGCCACCGTGCTCGACGACGTCACGCTCATGACCAAGGTCGCCGCCAAGAAGACCGCGGGCGTGCTGGGCGACGACCTCGCGCTCAACGCCCAGCAGGTGACCGGTGTCGACTCCACGCGCGAATTGCCGGTGGTCTGGGCGGTCGCCAAGGGTTCGCTCTGGAACAAGGCGATCCTGGTACCGGCCGCGCTGCTGATCTCGGCGTTCGCACCCTGGCTGATCATTCCGCTCCTGATGATCGGCGGCGCCTTCCTGTGCTACGAGGGCGCTGAAAAGCTGGCGCACAAGTTCCTGCACAGCCCGGAAGAAGACGCGGCCCACAAGGAGCGCCTGGCTGCGGCGCTGGTCGGCAAGGAAGACATGGTCGCGCTCGAGAAGGACAAGATCAAGGGCGCCATCCGCACCGACTTCATCCTGTCCGCCGAGATCATCGTCATCTCGCTGGGCACGGTATCGCAGATGCCGTTCATGCAGCAGGTCGCGGTGCTGGTGCTGATCGCCCTGCTCATGACGGTCGGCGTGTACGGCCTGGTGGCGGCCATCGTCAAGATCGACGACGCCGGCCTGCACCTGACCAAGAAGAGCGGCGGTTTCGCCCAGGGTCTCGGACGCATGCTGCTGGCGCTGGCGCCGCGCCTGATGAAATTCCTCTCCATCGTCGGCACCGCCGCCATGTTCATGGTCGGCGGCGGCATCGTCGCCCACAACTGGGAACTGCTGCACCATTATTCGGAAGCCATGGCGAACACCCTGGGCGAGATCCCGGTCGTCGGCGGCGTGCTGCACGCCATCGGCCCGGTCGTCTTCGACGCCCTGGTCGGCATCGTCGTCGGCGTGCTCGTGCTGCTGGTTGTGACGCTGGTCAACAAGATGCGCGGCAAGAAAGAGCCGGTGGCGGCGCATTGAAGCGCGGGAAGCCGAGCATGGCCACGATGCCGAATTTCCTTACGTCAGCCTGACATCCTGACAACTGTTGCATTCTGTACTCCCGCATCCGTTGCAATTTGACAAGACCGGGTGCGCCCTCCAGACTGGACCGAGCAATGAGCCGCTTCAGACCAACATGTGAGGGAAACGCAATGCAAAGAATGAGGAAGAAAACGGTGCTGGCGCTGTCGATCGCCGCCATGTTTTCAGGCATGGCACAGGCGCAGGAAAGCAGCGCCACCGAAGGCAGCACGGCAACGGTCGTCGTAACCGGCACCCGCGTAGCCAACCGCAGCGCGCTCGACACCAGCGCCGCGGTCGACATCATTTCGGCCGAGACCCTGAAAAACTCCGGCACCACGGAAATGAACCAGGCGCTGTCGGTCGCCTTGCCTTCCCTGAACTTCCCGCGTCCTTCGCTCACCGACGGCACCGACACGATCCGCCCGGCCACGCTGCGCGGCATGGCACCCGACCAGACCCTGGTGCTGGTGAACTCCAAGCGCCGCCATTCGTCGTCCCTGGTCAACCTCAACGGTTCCGTCGGCCGCGGTTCGGCCGCGGTCGACATGAACACGATCCCGACCGCGATCGTGAAGAACATCGAAGTGCTGCGCGACGGCGCCGCCGCCCAATACGGCTCGGACGCCATTTCCGGCGTCATCAACCTGCGCCTGCGCACCGACCGCGATGGCGGCGAAGCGAGCGTGACCTATGGCGCGCGCATCACCGAATACGATTTACGCAACGACGTGCCGCCGGCCGGCGGCACCTGGAGCGGCCCGGCCTCGCGCGAGCGCACCGATGGCCAGAGCGCCACCGTCAGCGCCTGGAAGGGCCTGGCGCTGGGCGAGACCGGCCACCTGACGATCGCCGCCGAATACAAGGACCAGGCGCGCACCGAACGCGGCGGCTACGACATGCGCCAGCAATACCCGCGGCTGGCAAACGGCGCCTTCGATCCGCGCGAAAACACGATCGACCGCTTCAATGCCTGGTACGGCGACCCGGAAATCCAGCAAACCACCTTCTTCGCCAACGCCGGCAACGACCTCGGCAACGGCGCGAAGGTATATGGCTGGGCCAGCTTCCAGGAGCGCGATGCGCGTTCGGCCGGCTTTTTCCGTACGGCCCAGGATGCGCGCAACATTATTTCCATCTATCCGAACGGCTTCCTGCCGCTGATCGCGCCGAAAGTGCAGGACTTCAGCATGACCGGCGGCGTCACCTGGGCGCTCGGCAACTGGGACATGGACACCTCGCTCGGCTACGGCAAGAACAAGATGCAGTTCCAGATCGAGAACACGCTGAACCGTTCGATCGGGCCGTCGAGCAGGACCGCATTCGATGCCGGCGGCTTCGCCTACGACCAGCTGGTGTTCAACCTGACCGGCGTGCGCAGCCTCGACGTGGCCGGCCTGTCCTCGCCGCTGAACATCGCACTCGGCACCGAAGTACGCCGCGAAGGCTATGAATTGTTCGCCGGCGAACCGGATTCCTACCGCTACGGCGGCGTGGTGCTGCCGAGCGGCGTGCCGGCCGCGCCGGGCGCCCAGGTGTTCCCGGGCTTCCGCCCGGCCAACGAGATCGACACCCACCGCACCGCGGCCGGCGCCTTTGTCGACCTGGAAGCGAACATCACCCCGCAGCTGCTGGCCTCGGTCGCCGTGCGCGCCGAACGCTATTCGGACTTCGGCGAAAGCCTGGCCGGCAAACTGTCGGGCCGCTACGATTTCAGCAAGCAGTTCGCCCTGCGCGGCTCGGTGCAGAACGGCTTCCGCGCGCCCTCGCCGCAGCAGCAGAATTTCACCTCGACGTCGACCAATTTCATCAACGGCGTGCCGTTCGAGATCACCACCTTCAAACCGACCGACCCGGTCGCCGTGGCCCTCGGCGCGCAGCCGCTCGACGCCGAGAAATCGGTCAACCTGTCGCTCGGCGCGGTCCTGCGTTTCGACCGCGTCAGCCTGACCGTCGACGCATACCGGATCAAGATCCGCGACCGCATCGTGCTGTCGGAAAACCTGACCCAGGCCAACGTGCGCGATTACATCGCCGCGCAAGGTTTCATCGGCGTGGGCGGCGGACGCTTCTTCATCAACGGCGTCGACACCACCACCGACGGCGTCGACATCGTCATGAACTGGCCCGTCAATGCCGGTGCGGCAGGGCGCTTCGACGCCACGCTGGCGGCCAATTTCAACAGCACCGAAGTGACCAAGACCCCGGTCACGGCCCAGCTGGCGGCCCTGACCCCGGCGCCGGTGCTGTTCGGCCGCGCCAACATCATCGCCATCGAGGATGGCCAGCCGAAGAACAAGGTCAGCGCCAACGTCAACTGGAAGCTCGACAGGTTCGGCGCCACCGTGCGCGCCACCCGCTACGGCAAGACGATGACCCCGGGTACGGTCGCCGCCTTCGACTTCCCGCTCGCGGCGCGCACCGTCGTCGACCTCGAAGGCCGCTACGCCCTGACGCCAAAGATGACGCTGGCGCTCGGCGCGGACAACGTCTTCGACCAGTATCCGGAAACGCTGCCGCCGGCGCTGAACACGACGGGCAATACGCCGTTCTCGAACTATTCGCCGTTCGGCCGTTCGGGCCGCTTCGTGTACGCGCGCGCGAACTACGCGTTCTGATCGGCTACCGGCGCACGCCGCCTGAATGAAAACGCGCCCGGGAGTTCGCTCCCGGGCGCGTTTTTTTCAGCCGTGCCGGCGATGCGCGCGCGCCGTGCGGCAAGCGCGCAGCGACCTGCCTTGCGCACCGGGAAACAGACCCTTGGCCGCCGACGGCGGCGCAGCCTCGCCGGTGCCGGATCAGCCTTTGCGGCGCAGGACGACGGCGCCGAGCGCCAGCCCGACGGCGAAGGCGGCATACACGCCGGCCAGCGACTTTTTCGACAGGCGCTTTTCGTAGCCCGGCTTCAGGCGCTCGGGCGTGAGCTTGTAGTCGACGAAGCAGGAAATGGCGGAGGTCGCGGCGGAAGCGGCCAGGGTCACGCGCAAGTCCTTGCGGTCGAGCTTTTCGCCGGCCAGCTTTTCGAACAGCACCGACCAGAAGGTGGCGCTGACATGGTGGATCGCGTAACCGGTGATCGTGTACTTCAGCGAGAAGCCGTCGTGTTCGGCCGCTTCGTCGCCCCAGATCCAGTGGCTGACGGCGTTGGTGGGCGCAAAGGCGCTGCCGGCCTCGGTGCGTCCGAGCAGGGCCAGGGCGGCGGTCGAGACGATACTGGAAGCGGCGCCGCCGACCAGGCCGCGTTGCAAAGAGGTGGTCCAATCTGACATAGTGTTCATCCTTGTTCGTAAAGGGAATTGCATGCGTATCTTGCTCACCGGCGCCAGCGGTTTTATTGGACAGCATGTACTGGCTGCCCTGCTGGCCGATGGCCACCACGTGGTGTGCGCGGTGCGCAGGCCCGAGAGCGGCGCCAGCGCGCACCCGCGCCTGACCTATATCCATGCTGACTTCGCCAACGATACCGAACAATCCGTTTGGCTGGCGCGCCTTTCCGGGGTCGAGGCCGTCATCAACGCGGTCGGCATTTTCCGCGAGTCGGGCAAGCAAAGCTTCGCGCGCCTGCATACGCTCGCTCCCTGCGCCCTGTTCGCCGCCTGCGCCGCCGCCAGGGAAGTGCGGATGGTGATCCAGCTTTCGGCCCTTGGCGCCGACGCGGGAGCGGACACGCCGTATCACTTGTCGAAGAAGGCGGCGGACGACTGCCTCGCCGCCTTGCCGCTGCGGGCCTGGATCGTGCAGCCGTCCCTGGTCTACGGTCCCGACGGCGCCAGCGCCCGGGTGTTGACAGGCCTGGCCAGCATGCCGCTGGGGGTGCGCCTGGGCCGCGCGCCGCAGCTGGTACAGCCGGTGCACATCGACGACGTGGTCGGCGCCATCCTGGGCCTGCTGCACGGGCGCCTGCCGCTGCCACCCGGCGCCACGTCGATGCGGGTGCCGCTGGTGGGGCCGGAAGCGCTGTCCTTCACCGACTACCTCGCCCGCCTGCGCGCGGGGATGGGAATGGGGCGCCAGGCGGTGCTGACGCTGCCGGACGCGCTGGCGCGGCTGCTGGCCAAGGCCGGCCGCTGGCTGCCCGGCGCCCTGCTGGACGAAGACGCGCTGCGCATGCTCGAGCGCGGCAACACGGGCGACCCGGCCCTCATCACCCGGCTACTGGGACGGCCGCCGACGCCGATCGCCGCCTTCATCGGCGCGCCGCGCGCCGCGCGCACGCTGGCCAAGCTCGGCTGGCTGCTGCCGCTCCTGCGCTGGAGCATCGTCGCGGTCTGGATCGCCACGGCGGTCGTCTCCTTCGGTCTGTATCCGGTCGAGCAAAGCTACGCGCTGCTGGCGCGCACCGGCATCCCGCCCGCCTGGCAGCCGCTGATGCTCTACGGCGCGGCGAGCTTCGATCTGCTGCTCGGGCTCGGGATTGCCTTGCTGCCGCGGCGGCGCCCGCTGTGGGCGGCGCAATTGGCGCTGATCGGTTTTTATACGGTCGTGATAGCGTGGAAGCTGCCTGAATTCCTGTTCCATCCCTATGGGCCGCTGACCAAGAACTTGCCGCTGCTGGCCGCCATCTGGCTGCTCTATGAAATGGAAGAATGATGGATTACGTTTTCGTGAAATGGATTCATATATTGTCGTCGACCTTCCTGTTCGGCACCGGCATCGGCTCGGCCTGGTACATGCTGTTCGCGACCCTCAGCCGCGACGTGCGCGCGGTCGCCGTCGTCAGCCGCCATGTCGTGCTCGCCGACTGGGTCTTTACGGCCACCACCGTCATCGTCCAGCCGGCCACCGGCTTTTACATGATCCACCTGGCCGGCTATCCGCTGCACAGCGCCTGGATCATGTGGTCGATCGCCCTCTATGTGCTGGCCGGCGCCTGCTGGCTGCCGGTGGTCTGGATCCAGATGCGCATGCGCGACCTGGCCGCCGAGGCCGCGCGCACGCAGTGCGCATTGCCGCCCCGGTACTGGCATTACTTTCGGATCTGGGTCGCGCTGGGCGTGCCGGCCTTTATCGCCTTTGTCGCGATCTTCTGGCTGATGGTGGCGAAACCGGCCTAACGGAACAGGGCGGCGCGGCAGGCGCAGTAGAATGGCCCGCTACCAGCTACTGACGGAGAACACCATGCGGGCTTACCAAATTCTGCCGGGCGATAACATCGACGGCTTGCAGTGCGTGGATGCCACGCAGCGCGAACTGGCGAACGGCGAGGTGCGCATCCGCGTGCACGCCGTTTCGCTGAATTACCGCGACCTGATGGTTGCCAGCGGCAATTATCTGGTGAATGTCGATAACCCGATCGTTCCCTGCTCGGACGGCGCCGGCGAAGTGCTGGCCGTCGGCCATGGCGTGACCCGCGTGCAGGTGGGCGACCGCGTCGCCGCCTCCTTCTTCCCGTACTGGCAGGATGGGCGTACTTCGCCCAGCAAGATCCGCCACGCGCTCGGCGGCGACATCGACGGCATGCTGGCCGAAGAGGTCGTGCTGCACGAGGATGCGCTGGCCAAGATTCCGCCGCAACTGAGCCATGTCGAGGCGTGCACCATGCCTTGCGCGGGCGTGACTGCCTGGAATGCGATTTTCGAGTCGAGCAACGGCATCCGGCCGGGCGACACGGTGCTGCTGCTGGGCACGGGCGGCGTCTCGGTGCTCGGGCTGCAACTGGCGCAAGCGGCCGGACTGCGCACCATCATCACCTCCTCTTCCGACGAGAAACTGGAGCGCGCGCAAGCGCTGGGCGCGCACCATACGATCAATTACCGCAGCATGCCCGAGTGGCAGGACGAAGTGCTGCGCGTGACCCATGGCATGGGCGCCGACGTGGTGCTGGAAGTGGGCGGGCAGGGCACCGTCGGCCGCTCGGTGGCGGCCGCCGCGATGGGCGGCAGCGTGGCGATCATCGGCGGCGTCAGCGGTTTTGGGGGCGAGATCAATCCGGTGACCTTGCTGGGCGGCGCCAAGCGCCTGGTCGGCATCTTCGTCGGTAGCCGCCTGATGCTGGAACAGGTGATGCGCTTTGCGGCGACGAGCGGCATCAAGCCGGTGGTCGACCGTGTCTTCCACTTCGACCAGGCGAAAGAAGCCTACCGCTACATGGAATCGGGCGCGCACTTCGGCAAGGTCGTCATTTCGATGACGGCATGACGCTCAGCGTCCCTCGAAACGCACCAGTTCGATTTCAAAGAGCTTCGGCCAGAACTTGCCGGTGACATACAGCTTGCGCTGCTTGTCATCGTAGGCGATGCCATTGAGAACGGCATCGACCGAGCTGGTGCCGCGCTTTTCACGCGGCAGCAGGTTGGTCAGGTCGATCCAGCCGGTCACCTTGCCGGACGCCGGATCGATGCGGGCGATGATGTCGGTGCCCCAGACGTTCGCATACAGTTCGCCGTCGACGATTTCGAGTTCGTTCAGGGAAGCGATCGGCTTGCCCTCGGCCGTCACCGGCACGCGCCGCACTTCCTTCAAGGTCGCCGGATCGAGCACGCGGATGCTGGCGCTGCCGTCGCTCATGTAGACGTGCCTGGCGTCGCTGGCCAGTCCCCAGCCTTCGCCCTCGTAGGGGAATTTCCCTTTCAGCGTAAAGGTCTTGGCGTCGAACACATAGCCCGTCTTCGATTGCCAGGTCAGGCCGAGGATGTGCTCGCCCACCGCCGTGGACCCTTCGCCGAAGACGTCGCGCGGCAGCGCGGCCTGCTGCAATACCTTGCCGGTTTTCAGGTCGAGCCGGCGCAGCGTCGAGCGGCCGATGATGCCGGTCGTTTCGAACAGCTGGCCGTTGCGGAAGAACAGCCCCTGGGTAAAGGCTTGCGGGTCGTGCGGATAGGTATTCTTGACAACGAAGCCGTAGACGGGAAGGGCCGCCACGGCGCTGGTGGCGGCGCAGCCGGCAAGGACGAGGGCGGTGAGGGCGAAGGATTTCAGCATGCTGGGCGGACGCGGTTCGTTGGAACGGGAACTGTAGCATGTGGCGCGGCACGCCCGTGTCCCGCCCGGCCACGTTTTTTTCGGACCGCAGGCGCAATTTTTTCGGACCGCAGGCGCAAGGCGAGGGCGATCGGCACCGTCAGCACGGCCGGCACCGGTGTCATGGACAAACGCCGGATCGGCGGGCAAGGTCCGGCGCCGCAAGCGCAGTTCCCCGCCACGGGTGCCGTTCCTGCGCCCGAACCTGGGGCAATGACAGTGTCCGGCCGCCTACTTACAACCTGTTCCTAGCGCGCCGCTGCGCGGTCCTGCCTCGGCACGGCGATGCGCCCGAGCACCTCCAGTTCATCGTCGCGCTGCTTCACCAACACCATTTCTCCCTGCGCCAGCGATTGCCCGGTCAGGGCGCGGATGTTGACGTCGTGCGTGACCAGCACCAGCGGCGACGTGGCGCTGCGCGCGGCCAGGCGTGTGCGCAGCGCGCGCAGTTTCGCGGCCGACTGATCCTCCTCGTCCCTGAACATCGAGTCCAGGCTCGGCTCCGGCTCCACGCGTCCGAAAGCCAGGCGCGCGGTCTCCAGGCAGCGGCACCAGCGGCTCGACCAGACGGCGCCGGGCGTGACCTGGTGGCGCGCGAAGGCGGCACCGATCGCGCGCGCATCGGCGCGCCCGGCCTCGGACAGGTTGCGCTGGGTCGCACACTGGTCGAGCTTGAAACCGGGCGGATCGCCGATGCCGGGGTTGGTCGCCGCATGGCGCAGCAAGACCGTCACGCCGCCGCCGCGCAGGGCTTGCCAGAGCGCGTCCTCGCTCATCTGCGCCGCGTGCGCATGGACGCCGAACAGTGCCAGCACCAACAGGAACCGACGCGCTTTCATGGAGCCTCCGGTGGGGTTATGTAGGCAAATGATGCGCCCGACGCCGCCGATCCGGCGCACGCGGGACGGCGCATCGGTTATGTTAGGCTTTATTGATTGTTTTTTCGAGAACGAGATGATGGCAAGTCGACGCCGCTGGCAAGTCCTGGTTCCCCTGTTCGCCGCCGCGCTTGCCGCGCCGGCGCTTGCCGCGCCGCAATGCGCGGCCTACGCGCAAGAACTGGCGCTGATGGTGGAGGCGGCCGAGGCCGCGCGCGGCCGCGTCGACTACCTGGCGCCGCCCGAGGACCGGGTGGCGGCCGCGCACCACGACCGGCTGGCGCTGGTCGAGCGCGACAACGCCGATCGCCTGGGCAGGCTGATGGCCAGTTGCGGCTGGCCCCGCGCCAGCGTCGAGGGCGTGCAAGCGGCGCGCGACGCCTGGCTCGTGGCCCGGCAGCGCGAGCACGACCTGGCGTTCCAGCGCCAGGTCGTACGCCAGCTCGAGCTGGCCGTGCTCGACGGCGAAGCCCCGGCCCTGCACCTGGCCACGGCCTCGGACCGGCTGGCGGTGCAGGAAGGACGCCCCCAGCGCTATGGCACCCAGCTGCGCCAGTCCGGCGCCTGCACCTGGGATTACCATCCGCTGGACGATGTGGCCCGGGTCGAGGCGCGCCGCCAGCGGCTCGGCTTGCCCTCCCTGGAAAGCCATCGCCATGCCATCAACGCCATGATTATCAGCGAACACTGCCCGGCGCCAGGCGCGCCGGCAACCCGCACCGGGCGTTGACAAGATTTGTATAAATCGTTTAATCGATATCCATCATATAAACTGTTTACCCTATGGAACGGCTGTTCCTTGGGCGGTTGCCGATGTTTTTTAACGGTGCCTAAAAACAGCGTGCACCGCCGATTTCAGCGTTTAAAAACCTTCCAGGACCACCTTGCCGCTGGCCGCCCCGCTTTCGATGAACGCGTGGGCCCGGCGCAGGTTCGCCGCGTTGATCGGCCCCAGGTGCTGCGCCAGCGTGGTGCGGATGCGTCCGTCGTCGACCAGCTGCGCCACTTCGTTGAGCAGGCTGTGCTGGGCTTGCAGGTCCGGTGTCTTGAACAGCGAGCGGGTAAACATCATTTCCCAGTGCAGCGAAATGCTTTTGCGTTTCAGGAGGCGCACGTCGATCGGTTCGGGGTCGTCGATCAGTGCCAGTTTTCCCTGCGGCTTGATGGCATTGACCAGGGCGGCGAAATGTTGATCGGTGTGGGTCAGGCTGATGGCGTAATCGACTTCGCCCAGGCCGGCCTCGGCCAGGGCGGTATCGAGCGGCTTGCCGTGGTCGATCACGTGGTGGGCGCCGAAGATGCGCGCCCATTCCCGCGTTTCCGGGCGAGAAGCCGTGCCTATCACGGTAATGCCCGTCAACTGGCGCGCCAGCTGCACCAGGATCGAGCCGACGCCGCCGGCCGCGCCCACCACCAGCAGCTTTGCGCCGGCGTGGCCGCCGAATTCCAGTCCGAGGCGGTCGAACAGCAATTCCCAGGCCGTGATCGCCGTCAGCGGCAAGGCGGCCGCCTCGGCAAAGCCGAGCGTGGCCGGCATGCGCCCGACGATGCGCTCGTCGACCAGCTGCAGTTCGCTGTTGCTGCCCGGGCGGTCGATGGCGCCGGCATACCAGACCCGGTCGCCGGGACGAAACAGCGTGACCGACGGACCGACCGCGCGCACCACGCCGCTGGCATCCCAGCCCAGCACCTTCGGCTCGGCTTGCGCCTGGGCCGGCAAGCGGCGCCGCACCTTGGTATCGACCGGGTTGACGGAGACCGCGTGCACCTCGACCAGCAGATCGTGGCCGGTCGCGACCGGGTCGGGCAGCACGATGTCTTGCAGGGCCTGTGCGTCGGTGGCAGGCAGGGATGCGTAGGCGGCGATGGCTTTCATGATGACCTCTTGTCTGTGTGAATAAGCGCCAGTGTAGCCAGTTGCGGCGAATTCGATCGGCCACGCTGCGAAAACGGTCACCGCATCTTGCCCGTATTTATCGACCAATTCGACCGGGCAAGTTTGTCCGCGTGCGCGCCGCCATGGCCTGTTTGTGCGACTAATTGTGCGCCGGTGCCCCAGCGCTTGCTACTAAGATAGCCGTAACGGAATGACAACAGCATTCCAGGCTGATGCCGCCCGCGCTCGCCTTTTGCGCCTGTGCGCGCGTTCAGCTTCGCCGAACACCATCCAGAAAGGATTCACCATGACCGCTCCCGAGCGCTATCGGCTCACCCTGCGCATCAATGGCCAGCAACACGACATGGAAGTCGAAGCCTGGGTGACCCTGCTGGACCTGTTGCGCGAGCGCCTCGACCTCACCGGTACCAAGAAGGGCTGCGACCACGGCCAGTGCGGCGCCTGCACCGTCCTCGTCGACGGCAAGCGCATCAATTCCTGCATGACGCTGGCGCTGATGCAGAACGGGCGCGAGATCACCACCATCGAGGGCCTGGCCGAGGGAAATGCACTGCACCCGATGCAGCAGGCCTTCATCGACAACGATGCCTTCCAGTGCGGCTACTGCACGCCGGGCCAGATCTGCTCGGCGGTCGGACTGATCAACGAGGGGCAAGCCAGGACGGTGGCCGAAGTGCGCGAACTGATGAGCGGGAACGTCTGCCGCTGCGGCGCCTACCCGGGCATCCGCAAGGCGGTGTGCGCGGTGGCCGGCATCGCCGACCCCGACAACGCCGTGCGCCCGGTCGTGACCGCGACGGTGCCGGCATGAATCCCTTCACTTTTGCCCAGCCCGACAATGCCCGGGAAGCGCTGGCCCAGGTCGCAGGCAACGCCAGCTTCGCCGGCGAGGCCGTGCGCTTCATCGCCGGCGGCACCAACCTGCTCGACCTGATGAAGGAAGGCGTGATGGTCTCGAGCCGCTTGGTCGACATCAACCGCCTGTCCCTGGATCAGATCGCCGAAGACGGCGAGGGCGTGACGCTCGGCGCCCTTGCCCGCAATGCCGATACCGCTTACCACCCGCTGGTGCGGGAACGCTATCCGCTGCTGGCGGCCGCGATCCTGGCCGGCGCGTCTCCCCAGCTGCGCAACATGGCCAGCAATGGCGGCAACCTGCTGCAGCGCACCCGCTGCTACTATTTTTACGATCTCGCCACGCCTTGCAACAAGCGCGACCCGGGCAGCGGCTGCTCGGCCATCGGCGGCATCACCAAGCAGCACGCCATTCTCGGCGCCAGCGCCCACTGCATCGCGACCCACCAGTCGGACATGTGCGTGGCCCTGGCCGCGCTCGAAGCGACCGTGCACGTGGAATCGGCGCGCGGCAAGCGTTCGATCCCGTTCGCCGAATTCCACCGCCTGCCCGACGACGCGCCGCAGTACGACACGGTGCTCGAAGCCGACGAACTCATTACCCACATCACCCTGCCCGAGGCGCGCCGCTACGAGCGCCACTCGGCCTACCTCAAGATCCGCGAGCGCCTCTCGTATGCGTTCGCGCTGGTGTCGGTCGCCGCGGCACTCGACATCGGGTCGGACGGCATCATTCGCAGCGCCCGCATCGCGCTCGGCTCGGTCGCCCATAAACCGTGGCGCAAGGTCGAGGCCGAGCAGCTGCTCGAAGGGCAGAAGGAAGACCCGGCCCTGTTCGGCCGCGCGGCCGACCTGCTGCTCGAGGGCGCCGTCGGCCAGGGCCACAACGATTTCAAGATAGGACTGGCGCGCAAGGCCATCGTGCGCGCGCTGCAGACCGCGGTGCAAGGCACCGTCACCAATACCGGAGAGCCGCATGACTGACCTGATCCAGGACCTGAAAACGCCCGTCGCCGAGCCGGGCACCGGCCAGGTGAAGACCGGCAGCGCCGTCTCGCGCGTCGACGGCCGCGCCAAGGTCACGGGCGACGCCCGCTACGCCGCCGAATATGCCGTGCCCGGCATGCTGTACGGCGTCGTCGTCAGCGGCACCATCGCCAAGGGCCGCATCCTCGACATCGACACCGAGGAAGCGCTGCTGCTCGATGGCGTGGTCGACGTGATGAGCCACCTGAACCGCCCGAAGCTACGCTCCTTCGACATCGCCTACAAGGACATGACGGCGCCGGCTGGTTCCCCGTTCCGTCCGTTCTATGATGACCGCGTCCTCTATAGCGGCCAGCCGGTGGCGCTGGTACTGGCCGAGAGCTTCGAGGCGGCGCGCCGGGCAGCGGCCCTGGTGCGCGTGCGCTACGACGAGGAAGACCACGACACGCGCCTGCTGGCCAACCTCGGGCGCGCCTACACGCCGCGCCCCTTGAAGGCCGGCTACGAGTCGCCGCCGAAGGAAAAGGGCGATGCCGACAAGGCCTACCACGCTGCGCCCGTCAACATCGAGGCCGAGTTCTACCACGGCGTCGAGCACCACAATCCGCTCGAACTGTTCGCCTCGACCGTGATCGTCGAGCCCGATGGCCACCTGACCATCTACGACAAGACGCAAAGCTCGCAAAACAGCCGCTGGTATGTCTCGCACGTGTTCGGCCTGTCGAAAGACAAGGTCACGGTGCGCAACCCGTTCGTGGGCGGCGCCTTCGGCTCCGGCCTGCGCCCGCAATACCAGCTGCCGCTGGCCGTGATGGCCGCCCTGCACCTGAAGCGGTCGGTGCGGGTCACGCTCACCCGCCAGCAGATGTTCAGCTTCGGGCATCGCCCGGAGACGGTGCAATGGGTCAAACTGGCCGCCGACCGCGACGGCACGCTGCGATCGATCCAGCACGAGGCGATCGCGGAGACCTCGCAGATCGAGGATTACGTCGAAGTCGTCGTCAACTGGTCGGGACTGGTGTACGCCTGCGAAAACATCAAGCTCGGCTATAAACTGGTGAGCCTGGACCAGTACACGCCGCTCGACATGCGCGCCCCGGGCGCGGCGCACGGCATGCATGCGCTGGAAGTGGCGATGGACGAGCTGTCCTACGCCCTGAAGATGGACCCGCTTGCGCTGCGCCTGAAAAACTATGCCGAGCGTTCGCCCGCCGACGACAAGCCGTATTCGAGCAAGGAGCTGCGCGCCTGCTACGAGCGGGGGGCCGAGAAATTCGGCTGGTCGCAGCGTCCGCTGGCCACCCGTGCGCGCAAGGAGGGATCGGAATACGTCGGCTGGGGCATGGCGACCGGCGCCTGGGATGCGCTGCAGATGTTCGCCCGCGCCAGCGCCGTCATGCATGCGGACGGCACACTGGTGGTCTCGAGCGCGGCCACCGACATCGGCACCGGCACCTACACCGTGATGGCGATGATCGCTGCCGAAGCCATGGGCTTGCCGCTCGAGCGCGTCACCTTCCAGCTCGGCGACTCGACCCTGCCGGCCGCGCCCATCGAAGGCGGTTCCTCGCACGTGGCCACGGTCGGTTCGGCCGTCGCCGGCGCCTGCGAGAAGCTGCAACTGACGCTGCTGCGCTATGCGCAATCGGCGCCCGATTCTCCTTTCCGCGACAAGCGCTTGAAGGATGTCGAATTCGCGCACGGCCGGATGCGCCTGAAACAGGATCCGCACACCTTCATTTCGCTGGCAACGATCGTCGGGCGCGCCGGACGCGAGCGGATCGAGGAAACATACCTGATGCTGCCCAATAGCCTCAAGCAGCGCAAGTTCCGGCGCATGGTGCACTCGGCCGTGTTCGTCGAAGCGCGGGTCGACGAGGAGCTCGGCGTGGTGCGCGTGACGCGGGTGGTCAGCGCGGTGGCGGCCGGGCGCATCATGAACACGAAGACGGCCACCAGCCAGATCGCCGGCGGCGTGGTCTGGGGCATCAGCCAGGCGCTGCACGAGGAAAGCCATGCCGACCACCGCTTCGGGCGCTTCATGAACCACAACCTGTCCGAATATCACGTGGCGGTGCATGCCGACATCCACGATATCGACGTCGTCTTCGTGGAGGAAGACGATCGCATCGTCAGCCGCCTCGGCGCCAAGGGGGTGGGAGAGATCGGCCTGGTGAGCGTGGCGGCAGCGGTGAGCAACGCCATCTACCACGCCACCGGCAAGCGTATCCGCAGTACCCCGATCACGCCCGAGAAGGTGCTGGCCGGTGGACCGTAATGTAACTCCCCCACCAGGAGCTTTCGATGAGAACCATCCCTGTCACCAGCGACACGCTCGACGCTTCGCAAGCCGATCTCGGCCGGCTCGTGCTGCGCGTCGCGCTGGCGCTGCTGCTGCTGTTCCACGGCGTCTCAAAACTGATCGGCGGCATCGATTTCATTACCGGCATGCTCGAGAAAATGGGCTTGCCGGGGGCGCTCGGCTACCTGGTGTATATCGGTGAAGTCATCGCGCCGCTCCTGATCCTGGTCGGGGTGTGGACGCGCCTGGCGGCCCTGATTGTCGCCGGCAACATGGTCGTCGCCGTGCTGCTGGTGCACGCCAAGGAATTTTTCACGATGTCGCAAACCGGCGGCTGGGCACTCGAACTGCAGGGAATGTATTTCTTTGCGGCGATCGCCGTCGCCTTGCTCGGCGCGGGGCGCTACAGCATCGGCGGACGCGGCGGCAAGTGGAACTGAGCCGCCAGGGGTGCATGGCAGGAGCGCGTCGCAGCGCCTCTCACGCCATGCAGAGCGCGTAGTGCACGTCGTTGCGGTCGTGCGTCTGCGGGCCGGCCACGAGATACGTGCCCCAGCCGAGGCGCCCGGCGTGGGGCTCGCCGGACAGGCTGGCGCCCTGCACGTCGGCCGCGCGCAGCACCAGCTCGACCTCGTATTCGAGCGCCAGTCCGGTCGACATCGTCACCAGGCTGGTCAAGGCGCGCGCCGCCAGGCCGCCCGGCAGGAAGGCGTCGAAGCCGGCACGGTCGAGCGGGCCGATCACCAGGCGCAGGCGCAAGTCGCGCTGCCAGACGCGCTCGCCGGCAATGGCGCAGGTGCCGAGGGTGGCGCTGGCGCAGCCCAGGGTGCTCTGCTGCACGGGCGGCACGGCATACCAGGCGCCGACGAATTGTTGGACCGTGATGGCTTGCCCGAAATACGCGGACAGTACGCGTCCCATCTGCACGCTCGAGACCGGCCGCTGGCGCAGCGAGGCCGCAAAATAGCCGAGCGACTCGTCGAGCACGGCACCCTGTTCGGGCCGTGCCAGGCGTTGCTGCAGCGACGGATGGCCCAGTCCCGCCAGCGCCAATAGCAGCGGCAGGAAACGGTCCTTGCCGCCAGGTTCGTATTTCAGGTGCAGCCGGTACTTGCGCCAGGCTTCGTAGAACAGCGCCAGTGACCGGTTCGAGAACGTGTCGAGGAAGGCGCGCGCACCCTCGTCCTTCTCGTTGAACTGCTGCTCGGCGATGCGTTCCGTGTAGTGCGGCGGCAGCACGCCGTGGTTGCCCAGCAGGCCCATGAAGGTCGGCGTGATCCGGATCCATGTCAGGCGCGATGACTGCAAGGCCGCGCCCAGCGCTTCCACCGTGGGCGCGATGTCGCGCGGCTCGGTATGGATCGCCTCGAGCTCGCTGGCCGGAAAGCGCAACGAGGTCGAGTTTTGAAAGCGCAGGAAATTCGCGACCAGGCCGTGCTGGGGTGCGCCGTGGCGGCGCAGCCAGAGTTCGAGCATGCGCACCGCCTGGAAATACTCGAAGCGGTAGGGTTCGCGAAACAGGCGCTCGATTACAGCAGGCTCAAATCGCCGCTTTTGGGATGGCATGTGAATAGCGCTTCTCCGGTGTTGGCCGAGACGATGATCAGTTGCGTAAAACTGTTGGCGTGCACGTACAGGGCCAGGAAGCGCTCGACGATGTGGGCAAAGGCGTGGATGCCGCTGCCGACGAAGGCTTCCTCGTCGATGGCAAGGCGCACCTGGACCCCGCGCACCAGGCAATTGAAGGGGTTGCCGGCGAGCCAGGTGCTGGTGGCCCGTTGTTCGATGGCGTGAATGCCGCCGATCTGGCGCTGCGAGGAGGCCGAGCGCGGCAGGTCGTACAGCGCCAGCATTTCGCGAAACGCTTCCACCCCGCCGGCGCTGATCGAGAGGTGATTCAGGGCCAGGTGGGAGATCAGGCGCCAGTGCGCGCTGCGCGCGCCGGAAAAGCGCCAGGACGCGCTCGGCTTGCGCAGGAACTGCATGGTGTACCCGCTGGAGCCGCCCTCGAGAAACAGGTCGCCGCCGGCCTGCCCATACGGCAGCAGGGAAGGCAGATCGCGGTTCGAGCAGGTCAGTTCCAGGTTCAGCGTATCGGTTTCGACCTCGGCCGGATCGAAGTCGATATCGACGATCGTGATCTGGGTCTCGAAGCCGGGGCTGCACTCGGCCAGCGTCTCGTCGCGCCGCATGGCCCAGTAATGGCCGTTGCGCTCGGCCGTCTGGGCATGCTGGAGCGAATAGAAGGGCCGAAACTCGACCACGCTTTCTCCCTGCGGGGTCTGGCGCACCAGGTTCACCGAATCGATCGACTGCACCTCGAAGGCGAAAGCGCGCCGGGCGTCGCCCAGTACCGGATAGCTGGCGCTGGTATGGGTCAGGCGGATCGGCTCGCCCCGCTGGCGGAACAGATTCACCACGGGCGTGCAGCCAAGCAGCAGGTTGTTGGCCGACAAGGTGCCGAGCAAGCGCGCCGTATTCGAGTCGCTGCGGATGCCGGACAAGGCCAGGTGCAGGGTGACCGATTTCGCGCCGGGCACGGCAGCGGCGAGCGCGCGCAGGTCGATATCGAAGAAATTGAATTTTTCGGGAAAGCAGAAATACTCGGTCAGCAGGCGGTAGGCGGCGTGCGAGCGGGCCGGGAAATCGATCAGCGCTTCGTCGTCCGCGAAACCGGCCGGCTCGACCGGGATGGCATCGAGCCCGACCCAGCGCCCGCTGGCGTCGGCTTCGGCATACGCGGCGACCGTGTGCATGAAGAGCGCGTCGCGCAGGGCGGCGCAAAACGAGGGTTCGCCATCGATGAAGACGCGCAGCGCCGCTGCATCGCGCTGGCCGATGCCGGTTTGCCCGGCGCCGCCGGCAAGGGTGAGGCTGATGCCGGCCGTGGCCCCGGGCGGCGCGCGCGCGGCGTCCGGCGCGCGCAGGATCTCGGAAAAGCGTGCCCCTGTCAGCGCCGGCGGGGCCATCGCCACCGGGTACACGGTGCGAAACGTGCAGGGCGCGCCGCGCACCTGGCGCGTGGTCAGCCGGGTGCCGCGCGCGAGCACGCCGGCCCCGCCCTGCTGCCCGGCCGCGCCGGTGCAATCGAGGCGCGCGATCGAGCACGAGGGAAAGGGGCGCAGGTAATGCGGATACAGCACGTCGAACAGCGCTTCGGTGAATTCCGGGTAGTCGTCGTCGAGGCGCTTGGCGATGCGCGCGTTGAGCAGCGCGAACGATTCGATCATGCGCTCGGTATGCGGGTCGTCGCACATCTCCGCGCTGATCAGGAGACGGCCGGCGATCTTGGGGTAGCGCTCGGCGAAGTCGCGCAGGTTGCGGCGCAGATAGCCCAGCTCGCTTTCATAGTACGGCAGTAATTGTTCCAAATTAAGCTCCCGTCGGCGCGGCGCGGCCGGCCTTGCTGATGCTGTAACTCAGGGTCGAGGGCTGCAGCACGGCGTCGAAATTCACGGCTTCCTGCAAGACGCTGGCGACCAATACCCCGGTGATTGAAAAATCCAGGCGGTTGACCGCGCCCTGGCGCAGCTCGAGCGAGGCCTTGACGTGGCGCAGGCGTGGCTCGTGGCGGGCAATCGTCTTTTCGATGCATTCGCAGATCGACGCCCGGTCCGCCGGGCTCGACAGCGACATCGCGGCGAAATCCTGCATCCCATAGCTGACGATCGATCGGCTGCATTCCGGATAGGCCTCCAGCCACGCTTGCGGCAGCACGGCGCGGGTGTTGAGCAGGGCTTCCAGGTCGCGCGCGACGGCATCCTTCATGTCCTCGACCGACATGCGCGGCGTCGGACCATTGTCCCGGCGCAGCGCCACCCCGAGCAGGCGGTCGAACAAGCCTGGCGTAAACCCATTCATTGGACTCCCCTGTTAAAGCGGCCGGCGCACGGCGCCACCGGCAAGCTTCGTAGTCTCACCGCGCCTGCCTGGCTCAACCTTGAAAAAAGATAAGGAAGTGCAATCATCCGTAATGGCGTTGTGCAAACCCGACGTTTGAGCCAGCGCAAACCGCGACCGGGGAGGGCGGTGCTACTGTTTCCTTTGGTAAAAGTTGCGCGCAACGAAAAATCAACGACAGGGATGACAGCGGATATGACCAGCAAAGTACTCTGGGGCGAGGGTTTATTGCTGCGCCCCCAGCATTTCCAGCGCCAGGACCAGTACCACGAGCACTGCCTGCAAAGAGGCATCAAGGCCGTGCACCCGTATGCCTGGGGCGTGGAGCGGCTGCAGGTCGACCGCGAAGCGCTGGCCAATAACGTGCTGCGCATCCTCGACCTGGCACTGCGCTTCCAGGATGGAGAACTGGTCGATGCGCCGAACCTCGATGCCCTGCCCGACACGGTCGACCTGAGCCTGCTCGGGCCATCGCAGCAGAGCGTGACTTATTACGCGGCCCTGCCCGGCCTGAAACCGTTCAGCGGCAATGTCGCGCCCCAGGGCCAGGCGGCGAGCACGGTCCGCTTCGTCCAGGCCAACCAGGAAACGGCCGATTTATACACGCAGGCGGCGCCGGTGCAGCTGGCCTACCTGAAAAAATCGGTGCGCCTGGTGCTTGAGTCCGACCCGCGCGACGCCTATGTCCACTTCCCCTTGCTGCGCCTGCGCCGCGCGGCCGTCGGCGGCTTCGAGATCGATCCGGGCTTCGTGCCGCCCAGCCTGTCGATCGGCGCAGCGCCGCCCCTGTTCCAGCAACTGCGGCGCCTGCTCGACGCATTGCAGGCGAAAGTGGGCGCCCTGCACGGCCACCACCGCGAGCCTAGCCGCAACGTGATCGAATTTCGCTCAGGCGACATGTCTTCGTTCTGGCTGCTGCACACGGCCAGTTCCGCCTACGCCACGCTGACCCACCCGTTTCACCACCCCAGCCTGCATCCGGAACGCCTCTACGAACAATTGCTCGCCGTCGCCGGCAGCCTGATGACCTTTTCGAAAAGCTGGACCCTGGCCGATCTGCCGGCTTACCAGCATGGCGATCCGGGCCCCGCTTTCGCGAGCCTGCACACGATCATCCGCGAATTGCTCGACACCGTGATCTCTTCGAAATACTTCGCGATCGCGCTCGCCGAGGTGCGGCCCTCGTACCACATCGGCGCCATCGATTCGGACAAGATCGACGACAAGACGACCTTGTATATCGCCGTCGCGGCCGACATCCCGGCCGTGCAGCTGGTCGACGTCGTGCCGCTGCGCTTCAAGGTCGGGGCCCCGGACGACGTCGAGAAGTTCGTCCTGTCGGCCCTCCCGGGCGTGCGCCTGCAATACACGCCGCAACCGCCGGCGGCCCTGGCCGTGCGTCCCGATACGTGCTATTTCATGCTCGAATCGAAAGGCCACATGTACGAGCGCATGCTCAAGGCGCAATCGGTCTCGATCTATGTGCCGGCCGGAATGAAAGAACTGAAACTCGAGTTGCTGGCCGTCGCGGCCTAGGCATTCAGCGACCCCATCAAATACAGAGCGGGCGCCAGTCCCCGGCAGCGGGGCTGGTCCTGCACAGAGTCCCCGTCTCCGGCCCCTTGACCGTCCGCGCCGACCGCACCTCGCCCGCATGGGCAGGCGCGCCGCCATACATGCCGCTGACGCCAGCGGCATTTTTTTGCCCATAGCGGGCAAGCTCCCGCCCATTTCCCGCCCATTTCCCGCCCGTTTCCCGCCCGTTTCCCGCCCATTTCCCGCCCATTTCCCGCCATCGTCCCCCGGCATTGGCCGCCACCGCGCCAGCCCAGCAGTTATTCGCACAACCTGCTTGCTTGTCATTCGTATGTCATGCATTGTTGCAAAAATTTGTATTCTTACAATGAAAGAAGGGGAGTCGCATGCGTCGCGTTCACACCATGAAGTTGCTGCCGCTGGTGCTGGCATTGAGTTTCAGTCCCGCAGGTGTTGCCTCGGAAGCGGACCATCGCGAATTCGAGGCGACGCTGCATGCGCCCTATACGGCGCTGGCCTCCGCCCAGGAAGGACGCACGTTCGCGCTGGCGTTCAGCTATCCGTTCGTCCAGGAAGCGCATGACATCGTCTGGCGCCTCGAGCTGCTCGATCCGGCGCAACGCGTGATCGAACGCTGGCAGGGACTCGACCGGCTGTCCGGGAAGCCGGTCGAGGTCAAGGTCAGGTGGCGCGGACGCGCCGCCGACCCGGCCCTGCGCGACGGCCTCTACCAGGTGCGCATGGTCGCCGTGGCGCGCGAAGCAGGGGCCAGCGGCGCGCAGCGGCTGTCGGAAGCGGAGACGGATGGGCTGCTCGAGGCCGACGGCAGCGGCCACCGCGTCGAACAGGCCTGGGACATCGCGGTCGGCACCCCGGACAGCGTGCCGATGCCGGCCTTCGCCCCCCTGGCCACCGGCACCAACGGCGGCAAGGCGGCCGTGGCCCGCCCGGACACGGGCGCCGCCCCGGGCACGGTCTCGCCTGCCTCGGCCCCGGCGACCGCCTCGCTCCCGTATACCGTCTATTACGCCAACCTGCACAGCCAGACCAACCACAGCGACGGCGGCGGTGCCCTGGCGTCGTGCACCGGCTCGCAAAGTCCGCAAGCGGGCGCCTTCGGCCCGGCCGATGCCTTCGCGTATGCGAAAAACAAGGGCCTGGACATCCTGATGGCGTCCGAGCACAACCACATGTACGACGGCTCGGCCGGCACCGATACCTCGGCCAGCGCGGCAACGGCCAAGGCGCTCTACCAGTCGGGCTTGACGGCAGCCGCCAACTTCAATGCCGCCAACCCGAATTTCCTGGCCGTCTATGGCCTGGAATGGGGCGTGATCAGCAATGGCGGCCATCTGAACATCCTCAACAGCCCCGAACTGCTCGAGTGGGAATACAATGCCAGCAACCAGTTGCTGGGCGACACCTATACGGCCAAGAACGATTACGCCGCACTCTATACCCTGATGAAGACCCGCGGCTGGGTCGGCCAGTTCAACCACCCGGATTCGACCGGCCAGTTCCTGGTCAACGGCGTTCCGCTCGGGTATACGGCCGATGGCGACCAGGCGATGGTGCTGTGCGAAGTGATGAACACCTCGGCATTTTCGACCAACACGACCGAGACCGAAACCGGCCGCAGCACCTTCGAGAGCGCCTGCAACAAAGCCCTGGAAGCGGGCTTCCACGTGGCGTTTTCCACCAACCAGGACAACCACTGCGCCAACTGGGGCGCTGCCTACACCAACCGTACCGGTGTCCTGATTCCAACCGGCACGCCCTTGACGAACGCCAGTTTTATTGCGGCACTGCAGGCGCGCCGGGTGTTCGCGACCATGGACAAGACCTCGCAGTTGGTACTGACCGCCAACGGCCGCGTGATGGGCGAGCGGTTCACGAATAGCGGTCCGTTGACCCTGACGGCCAACTTCGCCAATACTTCCGGCAAGACGGTATCCTCGGTGGCGCTGTTCGAGGGCGTGCCGGGCCGTAACGGCACGGTCACCCAGCTGTCGACGAGCGCCAGCACGACGATCACCCCTGAGATCGGCACGTACTTTTACTATGCCAAGATCACGCAAAGCGATGGCAAGATCCTGTGGTCGGCGCCGGTCTGGGTCACCCAGTCGGCCACGGCCGGCGACACGGTCGCGCCGACTGTTTCCGCCAGTGAAAGCGGCACGAGCGGAACAATTACCCTGTCGGCCAGCGCCAGCGACAACGTCGGCGTCAGCCGGGTCGAATTCTATGTCGATAACGTATTGAAAGGGAGCGACGCCAGTGCCCCGTATGCGATGACGCTCGATTCGACCACCCTTGCCAATGGCAGCCACGTACTGGGCGCGAAAGCCTACGATGCGGCCGGCAATGTCGGCAGCGCACCCAGCGTGAATTTCAGCATCAGCAATGGCACCGGCGGCACCGGCGGCACCCAGCTGCTCCTCAATCCCGGTTTCGAGTCGGGCGCGGTATCCTGGAGCGGCGGCAGCGGCATCATCAATAACGCGACGACGACGCCGGCGCGCAGCGGCAGCTGGAAAGCAAAACTGGCCGGTACCGGCGCCACCCGCACCGACAACCTGTACCAGCAAGTCGCGATTCCCGCGGGCGCCGCCAGCGCGACATTATCGTTCTGGCTGCAAGTGCAGTCGGCGGAAACGACGACCAGCACCGCCTACGACACCCTCAAGGTACAAGTGAGAAACAGCGGCGGCACCATCCTGGCCACGCCGGCGACGTATTCGAACCTGAACAAGGCAAGCAGCTATACCCAAAGGAGCGTCGACCTGTCGGCCTACAAGGGGCAGACCGTGCAGGTCTTTTTCACGGGGAGCGAGGATGCGTCGCTGCAAACGACCTTCCTGGTCGACGATGTGGCGCTGACGGTGCCGTAAGGCCGCTTCATCAAGCCCATGACCGGATCAGGGATGCCGCCTCGGTCATCATGAAATCCTTGAACACACTGGCTGCCGGCGAGAGCCGCTTGGCAGCCAGGTGCGTGATATGCCAGTGACGCACGATCGGCAATCCTTCGATGTCGACCAGCGCCAGATGTCCGGAACCGAGTTCCTGGCGAATCGTCCTGAGCGACAGGAAACTCATCCCCATGCCCGCCATCACCGCCTGCTTGATGGTTTCATTGCTCGGCATTTCCATCACCACCCGGGGGTGGATGCCCTGTTCGCCGAACAGGCGCTCCATGGCCTGCCGCGTCCCCGAGCCGGTCTCGCGCACGACGAATTCCTGGTCGTTGAGGATCGACAGGGGCGCGTTGCGGCGCCGCGAAAAGGGGTGGCTGGGAGCGCAGATGATGCCCAGCGGATTGGTCGCAAACGCGTAGGCGACGCAATCGATCGTCTCCGGCGCGCGTCCCATGATCACCAGGTCGACTTCATTGCGCATCAGTAGCGCCATGATGCTTTCACGGTTGTGAATCTGCAGCGTGACCTCGATATCGGGGAATTGTTTGCGAAACAGCACCAGCAGCATCGGCACGAAATACTTGGCGGTGCTGACCATCGCCAATTCGACCCGCCCCTTGCGAATGCCGCGCCGCGCCGCCATCGCGTCTTCCATCTGCCGCAACTGGACGCTCGCCGCCAGCGCATGCTGTTCCACCTCCTGCCCGGCATCGGTCAGCCGGATCTTGCGCCCGACCTGCTCGTACAGGGGCATGCCGACGATCTCTTCGAGCTGGCGCAACTGCATCGATACCGCCGGCTGCGAGACGTGCAGGGCCTCGGCGGCGCGCGAGATCGACAGCTGGCGCGCCACTTCGAGGAAGGTGTCGAGTTGACGGAGGGTGTACCGGCGCATACGGGCAATCCATAAGGAAGCACTTATATCGACCGCGTTTTTTTTGATTGGACCTGATATGACGGGCTACTTATAGTTTGCTTAACGCAGCCGCGCCCAGTCAAGGAGAATCGTCATGGAAGCCGATGGAATCGTGCAGATCAAGGACTCGAAAAAACGTTACTCGGCCGGTGTGCTGAAGTATGCACAGATGGGCTATTGGGACGCCGACTACCAGCCCAAGGATACCGATGTGCTGGCCGTGTTCCGCATCACGCCGCAGGAAGGCGTCGACGCCATCGAAGCGGCGGCGGCGGTTGCCGGCGAGTCCTCGACCGCCACCTGGACCGTGGTCTGGACCGACCGCCTCACCGCCTGCGACATGTACCGCGCCAAGGCCTACCGCGTCGATCCGGTGCCGAACAATCCGGGCCAGTATTTCTGCTGGGTGGCCTACGACCTGTCGCTGTTCGAGGAAGGCTCGATCGCCAACGTCACCGCCTCCATCATCGGCAATGTGTTCAGCTTCAAGCCCTTGAAGGCGGCGCGCCTGGAAGACATGCGCTTCCCGGTCGCCTACATCAAGACCTTCCCGGGGCCGCCGACCGGCATCATCGTCGAACGCGAACGCATGGACAAGTTCGGCCGGCCCTTGCTGGGCGCGACGACGAAGCCGAAACTGGGCCTGTCCGGCCGCAACTATGGACGGGTGGTGTACGAAGGCCTCCGAGGCGGCCTCGATTTCATGAAGGACGACGAGAACATCAATTCGCAACCCTTCATGCACTGGCGCGACCGCTTCCTGTTCGTGATGGAGGCGGTCAACCGGGCCACCGCCGCCACCGGCGAAGTCAAGGGCCACTACCTGAACGTGACCGCCGGCACGATGGAAGAAATGTACCGCCGCGCGCAATTTGCCAAGGAACTCGGGTCGATCGTCATCATGATCGACCTCGTGGTCGGCTGGACCGCGATCCAGTCGATGTCGTACTGGTGCCGCCAGAACGACATGGTGCTGCACCTGCACCGCGCCGGTCACGGCACCTACACGCGCCAGAAAAACCACGGCGTCTCCTTCCGCGTGATCGCCAAATGGCTGCGCATGTGCGGCGTCGACCACATGCACGCCGGTACCGCGGTCGGCAAGCTGGAAGGCGATCCGATGACGGTGCAGGGCTATTACAAGGTCTGCCGCGATACCCGCACCGAGGTCGACCTGCCGCGCGGCCTGTTCTTCGAGCAGGACTGGGGCTCGCTGCGCAAGGTCATGCCGGTGGCCTCGGGCGGCATCCACGCCGGCCAGATGCACCAGCTGCTCGACCTGTTCGGCGACGACGTCATCCTGCAGTTCGGCGGCGGCACCATCGGCCATCCGCAAGGCATCCAGGCGGGCGCCACGGCCAACCGCGTCGCCCTCGAAGCGATGGTGCTGGCACGCAACGAAGGGCGCGATATCGCCAACGAAGGGCCCGACATCCTGCGCGACGCCGCGCGCTGGTGCGGGCCATTGAAGGCGGCGCTCGATACCTGGGGCGAGATCGCATTCAACTACACCCCGACCGACACCTCCGATTTTACCCCGACCGCATCGGTCGCCTGAAGCCAGACGCCGGACACCAGGAGCACATCATGCGCATCACACAAGGCACCTTTTCCTTCCTGCCCGACCTGAGCGACGAGCAGATCACCCGCCAGATCGACTATTGCCTCGGCAACGGCTGGGCCCTGGGGATCGAATACACGGACGACCCGCACCCCCGCAATACCTATTGGGAGATGTTCGGCGCGCCGATGTTCGACCTGCGCGACGCTGCCGGGATCATGGCCGAACTGGCCGGCTGCCGCGCCACCTGGCCGCAGCACTACATCCGCCTGACCGCCTTCGATTCGAGCGCCGGCACCGAATCGATCGTGATGGCGTTCATCGTCAACCGCCCGCAGGTCGAACCGGGTTTCAAATTGCTGCGCCACGAAGTCGAAGGCCGCACGGTGCGCTACAGCATCGAGAGCTATGCGGTGCAGGCCCAGCCCGAGGGCGCGCGCTACACGCAAGCGAACTAGCCCGGGCGCGAGCACATCATGCACATCGACGACATCGGGCGCCACGCGCCCGCCAATCCCTTCGCCGCCGCCCTGGCCGAATCCGGCATCACCGAGCTGCTGGCCGAGTTAGAGCGCGAGCTGGTCGGCCTGGCGCCGGTCAAGGCGCGCATCCGCGACATCGCCGCGCTGCTGCTGGTCGACAAGCTGCGTGCCGAGCGGGGCATGGTCGGCGGCGCGCCCAGCCTGCACATGTGCTTTTCCGGCAATCCGGGGACAGGCAAGACCACGGTCGCGCTGCGCATGGCGGCCATCCTGCACCGCCTCGGCTACGTGCGCAAGGGCCACCTGGTCGCCGTCACCCGCGACGACCTGGTGGGCCAGTACATCGGCCACACGGCGCCCAAGACGCGCGAAGTCCTTAAAAAGGCGATGGGCGGCGTGCTGTTCATCGACGAAGCGTATTACCTGTACCGCCCGGAGAACGAGCGCGATTACGGCCAGGAAGCGATCGAAATCCTGCTGCAGATAATGGAGAACAACCGCGACGACCTGGTCGTGATCCTGGCCGGCTACAAGGACCGGATGGACAAGTTCTTCGAATCGAATCCCGGCATGTCCTCGCGCATTGCGCACCACATCGATTTTCCGGACTACGGCGTCGACGAACTGGCGAAAATTGCCGACCTGATGCTGGCAACGATGCACTACCGCTTCGACGAGGAAGCGGCGCGCGTCTTCGTCGACTACCTGGGGCGGCGCCTGGCCCAGCCGCATTTCGCCAACGCGCGCAGCGTGCGCAATGCGCTCGACCGGGCGCGCCTGCGCCATGCTTCGCGCCTGCTGCAAGACCCGGCCGCCTGCAACGACGAGGCCTGGCTGGCGACCATCCGCGCGCCCGATTTGCTGGCTAGCCGCGTGTTTTCGGTATCGGATGCACGCGCCGCCGCCGGGGAGCCGCCGCCATGCTGAAAGCGCTGATCCTGGATGTAGACGGCACCCTGGCCGATACCGAGGAGGCGCACCGCGCCGCCTTCAACGCTGCCTTTCGCGACGCCGGTTTCAGGTGGAACTGGAGCATGGCCCTGTACACGGAGCTGCTCGCGGTCAGTGGCGGCAAGGAGCGCATTCTTCACTACTGGCAGGGGGTCGATCCGGCCGGCGCGGCGAACCCCGACGCCGGCGCCACGATCGCCGTCCTGCATGCGTGTAAGACCCGCCACTACGCGCGCCTGGTCGGCAGCGGCCAGCTGCCGCTGCGCCCCGGCATCCTGCGCCTGGTCCGCGCAGCCGAACAGGCAGGCCTGCCGCTGGCGATCGCCACCACGACGACGTTCGCCAACATCGATGCCTTGCTGCGCACCCCGTTCGGCGCCGGCTGGCGCTCGCTGTTTCGCGCCGTCTGCGACGCCGGCGCGGCAGAAAATAAAAAGCCGGCGCCTGACGTGTACCACGCCGCGCTGGCGGCGCTGGCCCTGCCGCCGGACGCCTGCCTGGCTGTCGAGGATTCCGCCAACGGCTTGCAGGCCGCGCGCGCGGCCGGCATCCCGACGCTGGTGACGCCGACGGCGTACACCCGCGCCGAGTGCTTCGACGGCGCGCTGCTGCGCCTCGATCACCTGGGCGACCCCGACTGCCCCCTCGACCGGCCGCTACCCGGCAGCGGGCAGCGCTGGGTCGACCTGGCGGCCCTGCGCCGCTGGCATGCCGCTGCTACCGAACTCGAGGTGAACTGACATGAACCCGACCCCCGCATCGCAGGCGATCCGGCTCGCCCCCTCCTTGTTGTCGGCCGATTTCGCCCGCCTGGGCGAGGAGGTGCGCGCCATCGAGGCGGCCGGCGCCGACCTGGTGCACTTCGACGTGATGGATAACCATTATGTGCCGAACCTGACGGTCGGCCCGCTGGTGTGCGAGGCGATCCGCCCGCACACCACCATCCCGATCGATGTCCACCTGATGGTCGAGCCGGTCGACGCGCTGGTGCCGCTGTTCGCCAAGGCCGGCGCCGCGATCATCAGCTTCCATCCCGAGGCCAGCCGCCACGTCGACCGTACGCTGGGCATGATTCGCGAGCTCGGCTGCAAGGCCGGGCTCGCCTTCAACCCTGCCACCCCGCTGGCCCTGCTCGAACATGTGCTCGACAAGGTCGACCTGGTGCTCCTGATGAGCGTGAACCCGGGATTTGGCGGACAGAAGTTCATCCCGGGCACGCTGGCCAAACTGCGGCAGGCCAGGACCCTGATCGATGCGCACGTGGCCGCCGGCGGACAGCCCATCTGGCTGCAGGTCGATGGCGGCGTGAACGCGCAAAACATCGGCACGATCCGCGCCGCCGGCGCCGACACCTTCGTCGCCGGCAACGCCGTGTTCGGGGCGCCCGACGCCGACCGCGGCTACCACACCATCCTGCGGCGCCTGCGCGCGCATGCGGCCGACCTGTCACCCCACCGGAGTGCGCCATGACGATGCCTTGCCGTACCACCTTGACCCAATTCCTGATCGAGGAACGGCGCCACTTTCCCCATGCCAGCGGCGATTTCAACAGCCTGATCCTGAATGTGGCGCTGGCCTGCAAGGCCATCGCGCGCCAGGTGGCCCTGGGCGCACTCGGCGCCTGTCGCGACAACGCGGGAGGCGCCCTGAACGTGCAGGGTGAAACCCAGCAGCCGATGGATGTGATCGGCAACCAGGCCTTCATCGATTTCAGCGAATGGAGCGGCAATCTGGCCGGCATGGCGTCCGAGGAGATGGCAACGCCCTACCAGATCCCCGACTGCCATCCCCGGGGCAAATACCTGCTCGTCTTCGATCCGCTCGACGGCTCCTCGAACATCGACGTCAATGTCGCGGTGGGCAGCATCTTTTCGGTACTGCGCGCCACGCGTGAGGAAACGGCGGGCGAAGCGGCGGTGACGGAACAGGATTTCCTGCAGCCGGGCACCGAACAGGTGGCCGCCGGCTACGCCGTCTACGGCCCCGCGACCATGCTGGTGCTCACCGTCGGCAATGGCGTCAACGGTTTTACGCTGGACCCGAACCTGGGCGAATTCATGCTCACCCATCCTGCCTTGACGGTGCCCGCCGCGACCAGCGAATTTGCGATCAATGCCTCCAACAGCCGCTTCTGGGAGGGGCCGGTGAAACGCTATGTCGACGAGTGCCTGGCCGGCAGGAGCGGAGTGCGCGGCAAGGATTTCAACATGCGCTGGATCGCCTCCCTGGTGGCCGAAGCGCACCGCATCCTGATGCGCGGCGGCGTCTTCCTCTACCCGTGCGACCACAAGAACCCGGACCTGCGCTGGCGCCTGCGCCTGCTGTACGAAGCCAACCCGATCGGCTTCATCATCGAACAGGCGGGCGGGCGCGCCAGCACCGGGCGCCAGCCGGTATTGAAGGTGCAGCCGTCGGCGCTGCACCAGCGGGTCGGCCTGGTGTTCGGGTCGCGCGAGGAAGTCGACCGCATCGAGGGCTACCACCACGATGTGCAGATGGCGGATCTGCCTTCGCCGCTGTTCCACGAGCACGGGCTGTTCCGCGCATCGGCCTGATTCGATCTTTTTGAACATTTTGCGGGAGTCGATTGCCATGTCCGAACGCCACCCCATCATCGCCATTACCGGCTCCTCGGGCGCCGGGACCACCTCGGTGACCCATACCTTCGAGAGCATTTTTCGGCGCGAGCACATCCGCTCCGTCATCGTCGAGGGCGACAGCTTCCACCGTTACGACCGCGCCGAAATGAAGGTCAAGCTGGCCGCCGCCGAACTGGCGGGCGACGCCAGCTTCAGCCACTTCGGGCCCGACAACAACCTGTTCGAGGATCTACAGGCGATGTTCGCGAACTACGCCGGCACGGGCAGGGCGCAGCACCGCAAATACCTGCACGACCATGAAGAAGCGGCGCCCTACCGCCAGGAGCCGGGCACGTTTACCCCCTGGGAAGCCTTGCCCGAGGATTCGGACCTGCTGTTCTACGAGGGCCTGCACGGCGGCGTGGTGCACGGGGCGATCGACATCGCGCGCTATCCCGACCTCCTGATCGGCGTGGTGCCCGTGATTAACCTGGAATGGATCCAGAAACTGTGGCGCGACAAGGCCAAGCGCGGCTATTCGACCGAGGCGGTGACCGACACCATCCTGCGCCGCATGCCCGACTACGTGAACCACATCTGCCCGCAATTCTCGCGTACCCACGTCAACTTCCAGCGCGTGCCCTGTGTCGACACCTCGAACCCGTTCATTTCCCGCGAAATCCCGGCGCCCGACGAAAGCTTTGTCGTGATCCGCTTTGCCAATCCGAAGGGGATCGATTTCCAGTACCTGCTGGCGATGGTGGGCGGCTCCTTCATGTCGCGTGCAAATACCATCGTCGTCCCCGGCGGCAAGATGGAATTGTCGATGCAGCTGATTTTTACTCCCTTCATCTTGCGCATGATGGAGCGCAAGAAGCGGGCCCTGAATGCACTTTGATTGCACGCCGACTGCACCCTGATAAAGGACCACCATGGATACCCGCGAACCTTGCGTCCCTGCCGTTTCCCCGACAGCGCTTGCCGACACCCTGCGTTTCCTGGCCGCCGATGCGGTGCAACAGGCCCAGTCCGGCCATCCCGGCGCGCCGCTCGGCATGGCCGACATCGCCGCGGTGCTGTGGCGCCGCCACCTGCGCCACAATCCGGCCAACCCGCACTGGCTCGACCGCGACCGCTTCGTGCTGTCCAACGGCCACGCGTCGATGCTGCTGTATGCACTGCTGCACCTGACCGGCTACGACCTGCCGATGGATGAACTCAAGCGCTTTCGCCAACTGGGCTCGCGCACCCCGGGCCACCCCGAAACGGGCCTGACGCCGGGCGTGGAAACGACCACCGGTCCCCTCGGCCAGGGCCTGGCCAACGCGGTCGGCATGGCGCTGGCGGAAAAACTGCTGGCCGCCAGTTTCAACCGGCCGGGCCACACCGTGGTCGACCACCGCACCTGGGTGTTCGTGGGCGACGGCTGCCTGATGGAAGGCATCAGCCACGAAGTCTGCTCGCTGGCCGGCACCCTGGGACTGGAAAAACTGGTGGCCATCTACGACGACAACGGCATCTCGATCGACGGTGAAGTCTCGGGCTGGTTCAGGGACGACACGGCGCGCCGCTTCGCCGCCTACGGCTGGCATGTCATCGACCATGTCGACGGCCACGACGCCGAAGCCGTCGAACGCGCGCTCAACCAGGCCAAATCGCAGCACGGCAAGCCGACCCTGATCTGCTGCAAGACCGTGATCGGGCACGGCGCACCGACCAAGGCCGGCGGCCACGAGGTCCACGGCGCGCCGCTCGGCGCCGAGGAAATCGCCGCCATGCGCAGCGGCCGGGGATGGGCGTCGGCGCCCTTCGCGCTGGCGCCGGAACTGGCGCAGGCCTGGGATGCGCGCGCGGCCGGCGCGCTCGCGGAGCAGGCGTGGAGCGCGCGCATGGCCGCTTACCGGGCGGCCTGGCCGGCGCTGGCGGCCGAACTGGAACGGCGCAGCGCCGGGGTCCTGCCCGCCGGCTGGCCGGCGCGCTTGACGGCGCTGGCCGCCGGCGACGCCGCGCTGCAGGGAAAGCTCGCCACCCGCAAGGCCTCGCAGCACGTGCTCGGCCACCTGGTCGAGGCGCTGCCGGAACTGTTCGGCGGCTCGGCCGACCTGAGCAGCTCGAATCTGACCAATGTGGACGCCTCGGTGTGGGTGAACCATGGCGGTAGCGGCAATTACCTCAGCTACGGCGTGCGCGAATTCGGCATGGCGGCCATCATGAACGGCATGGCGCTGCACGGCGGCTTCATTCCCTACGGCGGCACCTTCCTGACCTTTTCCGACTATTCGCGCAACGCCGTGCGCATGGCCGCGCTGATGAAACTGCGCGTGATCCACGTCTTCACGCACGACTCGATCGGCCTGGGCGAGGACGGACCGACCCACCAGCCGATCGAACACCTGGCCAGCCTGCGCCTGATGCCGAACAACCGCGTCTGGCGCCCCTGCGACGGCGTCGAGACCGCGGTCGCCTGGGAAGCGGCGCTGGCCAGGGCAGACGGCCCGAGCTGCCTGGTCCTGTCGCGCCAGGCGTTGCCGGGCTGGACGCGCACGCCGGTGCAACTGGACGCCATCGCGCGCGGCGCCTACATACTGGTCGAATGCGCGCAGGCGCCGCAGCTGGTGCTGGTGGCAACCGGTTCCGAAGTCGAGATTGCCGTGGCCGCGGCGCAGCAGCTGGCGCTGCGGGACGTGGCCGTACGGGTGGTGTCGATGCCCTGCGTCGAACTGTTTTATGCGCAGGATGCGGCCTACCGCGACCAGGTGCTGGCGCCGGGCGTGCCGCGGGTGAGCGTGGAAGCCGGCGTCACCTGGTTCTGGCGCGCCGTCGTCGGCGAGCACGGCGTCGCCATCGGCATCGACCGGTATGGCGAATCGGCGCCGGCGCCGCAACTGTACGACCATGCCGGCCTGACGGCCGCGCAGGTGAGCGCACGCGCGCTGGCGCTGCTGGAGGCTGCGTAATGAACAGCATCGACTTCACACACCACACACGGCACGCGGTCCTGATCGATCTCGACGGCACCCTGGTCGACAGCGCGCCGGACATCGTCGAAGCGGTGCGGCGCCTGCTGCTGGACTTGCACGCCGCGCCGCTCTCCTTTGACACGGTGCGCGGCTTCATCGGCCATGGCGTGCCGACCCTGATCCGGCGCGTGCTGCGCGCCAGTGCCCTCACCCACATCGACGAGGTGCTGGCGCTGGCGCTGTTCCAGCGCCACTACCGCGATACCAACGGGCGCTACGGCGACGTGTATCCCGGCGTGCGCGCGGGCCTGGCGGCCTTGCAAGGGGCCGGCTACCGGCTCGGCTGCGTCACCAACAAATTCTACGAGGCGAGCGTGGCCCTGCTGGACATCCATGCGCTGGCGCCCTGGTTCGAGGTGGTGGTGGGCGGCGATACATTAAGCCAGATGAAACCCGCCGCCGAACCGCTGCTGCACGCCTGCCGCGCCCTGCACGCGCGCCTGGATCGCTGCGTGCTGGTCGGCGACTCCCACGTCGACATCGCGGCGGCGCGTGCCGCGCAGATGCCGGTGTTTATCGTGCGCTACGGCTATCCGGGGCCGGAGGGGCATGCGGCCATGGCATGCGATGGCTTCATCGATTCGCTGGAGGAGTTACCGGCCATGCTGGATGCTGCAAACCAGGGCCGGCAATGAGCTTGAACGACAAATATGGATAGGGAAATTTGCTCGCAAACACTCCTTTGTGATGCGCCCATGCATGGCGAAAAACCGGCAATTGCATGAACCCGGCTTTCATGCGACGATGTATTTGCGCGCCGCTCCGGGGCGCTGCCTGCACCATCAAGCTCGTCGAATTGCTCACCGATAACGGCACCCGTGCGCCGGCTGTGCAAACATGGACCGGACCTTGCCGTTGCAGCGCAGCTTCGCATGAGCATTTCCTGACTACAAAGTTCCTAGCATTCAGTAAGTCGTGTTTGAATTGCATCAAAGAATCGATTCGACAGCTCTGATTTAATACAGCGTTCTCGTTTGTCGTTCATTGGGCTTGCATGTGCCACGTTCCTGTTCGGGAGCAATGATATGCATTCACGCTTACTGCCGCCGGGACCGCTGGCGTCCGCCGCCGCATCCGGGATGGTATCGCATCGCCGGGGCTCCCCGTGACTGCCGCCACACGGCGACGCTACGGCGGCGCCAGGCTGCTCCTCTTCGTATTGTCGGCAGTGACGGCGAGCGTCGAAGCGAATCCGGCAGAATTGGCGGGTGCGCTCAGCCTGGATGCCGCCATCAGCCTGGCCCACCGGTCGCGGGCCGAGACGCGCGTCGTTGCCGCACGTGTCGACGCCGCCCGCGAGCGGCCAGCCATCGTGGCGGCCCTGGACGATCCTGTCCTCGCCCCGTCGATCGACCACAAGCCGGTCGATCCGATGATGAAGACCGACCGCAGCATCACGTTCGAGCAAAGTTTCCCCTTGTCGCGCATCCGTTCGCACCGGCGCCGCGCCGCCGAGGCCGATGTCGACAAATACGTGGGGGAGGCGGGCAAGTCCGCACTGAAGATCGAAGCCGATGTGGGCCAAGCGTTTTTCATGCTCAACGAGCGCCGCAAGACCCATGCGACGCTGGGCCGCCAGCTCGGGCTGGCGCGCGATATCGTCAAGCTGGCCGCGGCCCGCCACGCGGTCGGCTCCGCGCCCCAGGCCGAGGTACTGCGCGCCGAGATCGAAGTGGCTCGCCTGCGCACCCGCCAGGCGGCCATCCTGGCCGAAACACGTGCAGCCGAGGCGATGTTCAATACCGCGCTCGGCCTCCAGCCCGGGGTTCCGGTCCCCGCCCTGCAGGTGGAAGGAATCCAGGAGCGCCTCTCGCTCGTTCCCGGGCTTCCCGCCGCGCTGGAGACGGCGCTGCGCCGTCGACCTGAATTTCGCATGACCGACGCCGAGATCCGGCGCGCCAGGGCGGAAATCGACGTGATGAAATCCATGTACCAGCCCATGGTAATGGTGCGCGCCGGCATGGCCGATACCATGACTGCGGGGCGCGGCTACATGCTGATGGTGGGCGTCAGTGTGCCGATCTGGGGCGCCCGCTTGCGCGCCGGGGTACGCGAGGCGAGTGCCATGGCGGCGATGGCCGAGGCGGACCGCGAAGCGATGGTGCGCATGATCGATGGCGAGGTCGCGGCGACGCTCGAGTCGCTGCGGGGCGCGGTGGCGACCAACCTGGCGTTTCGCGACGAGTTGCTGCCGCGCGCCGAGCGCGCAGCGGGATCGGCCATGACGTCCTACGCCAGCGGTGGCCTGCCGCTGGCGAGCGTTCTGGAAGCGAACAAGGCCCTGTGGTCGATCCAGGAAGAGGCCGTCATGGCCGAGGCCTCGCTGGGAATGGCCTGGGTCCGCCACCGGAGCGCGATCGGGCATTTCGGAGGCATCCCATGACGGAGAACGCCAGACGATGGCTGTTTTTCCTTGGCGGCGCCGGCCTTGCGTTGCTGCTCGCAGGCACGGTCGTCGCCCTCAAGATCGAGCGCGGCCAGGATGCCGGCGTGACGGCGCCGCTCTCCGGTGGCGAGGCGGCAAGTTCATCCGACGCCAGCCGCCCGGCGCGCACGCCAGTGACCCTTGCCAGCAATCAGGCGGCAGCGATCAATCTGCAGGTGGCGCCGGTCACCAGGCAACATCTGAGCGAAGAATTGCGCGTCATTGCCACGGTCGTGCCCGATGAGTCGCGCATATCGCACATCCATACCCGGGTCAGCGGCTGGGTCGAAAAGCTTCATGTCAGCAATACGGGCGAATCGGTAAGGGCTGGCCAGCCGATCGTCGATATTTTTTCCCAAGAATTGCTCGCGTCCCAGGCGGAGTACCTGTCCGTGCGGACGCTGACCGGACCGCCGACGGCCGCCGTCGAAAGCGGCCGGGCGCGCCTGCGTTATTTCGGCATGAGCGACCACGCCATCGACGCCATCGAGAAAAGCGGCAAGCCGCGCCGCCTGGTGACGCTGGCCGCGCCGCGCTCGGGGATCCTGGCGCACCGCGGCATCGTCGCCGGAACGGCCGTCGACCCCTCGACCGAGATCGCCACCATCCTCGATCTTTCACGCGTATGGGTATGGGCCGAAGTGCCCGAGTCGGCCGCCGCCGCGATCGGAACCGGCGTGCCGGCCCGGCTGGAGTTCGGCCGTGGCGGCGCGGGCGGCATCGCGGCGAAGGTGGAATTCATCGACCCGATCTTGACCGAGACCACCCGCAAACTGAAGGTGCGCTTTTCCCTGCCCAATGCCAGGGGTGCGTTGCGACCGGGCAGCTATGGCACAGCCGTGTTCCAGACCGGGCCGCGCGTGGCGCTGACCGTGCCGCGTGACGCGGTCGTCGACACCGGGGATGCGCAGTATGTGTACGTGCTCACCGACGGGACCAGCTATGCGCCACGCGCGGTGCGCACCGGGACGCGCCTGAAAGACCGGATCGAGATCCTCGACGGCTTGAGCGAGCAGGACAGGGTGGCGATGTCGGGTGTGTTCCTGCTCGATTCGGAAAGCCGCTTGCGCGCATCGGGCGGCCAGGGCGCCGCCCACGGCGCGCACGCGCCGCCATCGGCGCCGCCTTCCCGGCCGGCGCAGGGGCACGGGGGAACGGCCCATGATTGAGCGGATCATCGAATGGTGCGCCGGGCACCGCCTTGCCGTGTTCGTTGGCGCGCTGCTGCTCGGTCTCTGGGCCGTCGATTCATTCAGGAAGACGCCGCTCGACGCGCTGCCGGATTTGTCCGACCCGCAGGTCATCGTGTTCAGCGACTGGATGGGGCGCAGTCCCGACCTGGTGGAGCAACAGGTGACCTACCCCCTGGTCCGGGCTTTGCAGAGCACTCCGGGCGTGCGGGTGGTGCGCGGTTATTCGATGTTCGGCATGAGCTTCGTCTACGTGATCTTCAGGGACAAGACGGACATTTACTGGGCGCGCACCCGTGTCGTGGAACAGCTCGGACGCGCCCGGCAATTCCTGCCGCCGGATGTGGCTCCCGAGCTCGGCCCGGACGCTACCGGCATCGGCTGGGTTTTCCAGTACGTGATCGAGGACGCAAGCGGGCGCCTGGATCCCGCGACCTTGCGTCAACTGCAGGACTTCACCATCCGCCCGGCCCTCCAGTCGGTCGCGGGCGTCGCCGAAGTGGCCTCGCTAGGCGGCTTCGAGCGCCAGTTCCAGGTGGTGCTCGATCCGGTCAGGCTGGCAGGATTCGGGCTGACCGTTCCCGATGTCGCGAAGGCATTGCAAGGCGCGAATTCGGAGGTGGGGGCACGCGTCATCGAAATGGCGGGGCGCGAGTATGTCCTGCGCGGCCGCGGCTATGCCAAGTCGCTGTCCGACCTCGAGCAGAGCATCGTCACGCTGGGGGCGGGCGGGGCGCCGGTGCGCCTGGGCGACATCGCGGTGCTGCAGTTCGGTCCCGAGATACGGCGCGGCGCGGCCGACTGGAATGGCCGAGGCGAAGCGGTGGGCGGCATCGTTGTCATGCGCATCGGCTCGAACGCCCTCGACGTCAACCGCGCCGTCAAGCAAGAAATCGGGCAACTCGCATTGCCGCCCGGGGTACGCCTGGTTCCCACCTACGACCGCTCGGAGCTGATCGAGGGGGCGATCGCCAGCCTGACCGATACCCTGATCCAGCAGGGCGTCATCGTGTCCCTGATTTGCGTGGTGTTCCTGTTCCACGCCCGTTCGGCGCTGGTGGCGATGATCATCCTGCCCATGTCGGTATTGATGTCCTTCATCGCCATCCGCTACCTGGGCTTGACTGCCAATATCATGTCCCTCGGCGGCATCGCCATTGCGGTCGGGGAGCTTGCCGACGCGGCCATTGTCCTGGTCGAGAACGCCCATGTGCGCCTGGCGCGCGCGCCTCCTGGCGCGAACCGGGAGCGCATCATTATCGATGCATGCAAGGAAGTCGGGCGCCCGATCTTTTTCTCGCTGCTGCTCATCACCGTCAGCTTCCTGCCGATTTTCACGCTGAGCGGCCAGGCGGGGCGGCTGTTCGATCCGCTGGCCTATACCAAGACGGCTGCCATGTTCGCCGCCGCCATCCTGTCGATCACGCTGGCGCCGCCCCTCATGGTGCTGTTATTGCACGGGCGCTTTCGCACCGAAGCGGAAAATCCGGTGAACCGCTTCCTCGGCCGCATCTACCAGCCCGTCGCACGCCGCGTCATCCGGTCGCGCCGCCTCGTCATGGCCGGTGCGGTCCTGGCCATGATCGGCACCGTGCCCGTGTTCATGCGGCTCGGATCGGAATTCCTGCCTCCGCTCGACGAAGGCAGCCTGCTGGTGATGCCCACGACGTTTCCCGGCATTGCGATCGAGGAGGCGCGACGGGCCATGATCGCGCAGGACCGCATCATCATGGATTTTCCCGAAGTCGCTTCCGTGCATGGCAAGGCTGGCCGTGCGGAAACGGCGACCGACCCCGCCCAACTGGATATGAACGAATTGACGATCGCGCTCAAGCCGCGTGCGCAGTGGCCGCTGCAGCCTGCCAAGCGCTGGCATAGCGATATCGGTCCCGCTTTTCTCAGGCCGGCCTTGCGTGCCGTCTGGCCGGAACGGCGGCGCCGCACGCTCGACGAGCTGAGCGGCGCCTTGTCGGGGGCCTTGCAAATGCCGGGCTACCAGATGGCGGTGGCGCCGCCCATTCGCACCCGCATCGACATGCTGTCGACCGGCGTGCGCACGCCGGTAGGCATCAAGGTGTTCGGCACTAGCCTGGCCGAGATCGAGCGCATCAGCGTGCAGCTCGAGGGGATGCTGAGGAAGGTCGATGGCACGCGCAGCACCTTCGCCGAGCGCCAGCAAGGGCGCGAATATATCGACATCATCCCCAGGCGCGATGCAATCGCGCGCTACGGCTTGACGGTGCGCGATGTCCACGACGTGCTCGAGGCCGCCGTTGGCGGGATGCCGATGTCGACGATTATCGACGGCCGCGCCCGGTTCTCGGCGAACGTTCGCTATGGCGCGGACTACCGCGGCGACCCGGACGCCTTGCGCGCCATCCTGGTGCCGATTGCCGCCAGTGCCGCCGTGTCCGACGTCGACCGGGGAGGAAGCGGTGCCGGCGTCGCGCCGGCCATGCCGCCGGCCGCCCCCGGCGGCGCGGCCGGCGGCATGGCTGGTATGGGCGGCGCCCAGGCGGCCGCGGCAGCCGGCGCGGCTGCCGGCAACCTGCCGCAGGCCGGCATGCCGAGCACGCCGGCGGGCGCCGACCCGATGCGGCTAGGCCGCGCGCGCGGCCCTTCCGTGCCCTTGGACGAACTGGCCGAGATCCGCGTGGTGGGTGGACCGCCCATGATCAAGGACGAAAACGGCGTGCTGGTCGGTTTCGTGTTCGCCGATATCGACGGCAGCCGGCGCGACCTGGGCGGATGGGTCAAGGATGCCAAGAAGCTGGTCAATGCGGAGCTGGCACTGCCCACGGGCTACCGGCTCCAGTGGACTGGCCAGTATGAATTCATGGCCGAGATGGAGCAGCGCTTGCGGATCATGTTGCCCTTGACCCTGGTGCTGATCGTCGGGCTGCTCTACATGTCGATGCGCGGATGGCCCCAGACCCTGCTGGTGCTGCTCGCCATTCCATTCGCACTGGCTGGCAGCGTATGGCTCCTGGCGTTCATGGATTACAACCTGTCGACCTCCGTATGGGTCGGCTTGATCGCGGTCGGCGGGGTGGCGGCGCAGACCGGGATCGTGATGGTCGTGTACCTCGACGAGACCTACCGCCGCTACAGTGAGGAAGGACGCCTGCGCGGCCCGGACGATGTCGATGCCGCCGTGCTCGAAGGCGCCGCGACCCGGGTGCGGCCGCTGGTCATGACCGTTGCAACGACCGTGCTCGGCTTGCTGCCCCTGCTGTGGGAGAGCGGCGTCGGCGCCGACGTGACGGCGCGCACTGCAGCGCCCGTGGTCGGGGGCCTGCTGTCATGCATCGTGTTGACCTTGCTGGTCTTGCCCGCCGCCTATGCTTCCTGGCGCCACCGCCGCTGGGCTGCGCAAGGTAGTGGGCAATGAGGACGCCATGACCCACCCGAGCACGCACCTGGCCGAACCGGCTCCCGCCGGGAACGCGCAGCCCGCTGCCGAGCGAGGCTTGTCGCAGGAGGCGGCGGCGGCACTGCTGGCGCAGGCGGGACGCAACGAGTTGGCCAAGCAGGCCAGGCGTCCTGCCTGGAAAATCCTGCTGGGACAATACCTGAGCCCCCTGGTCGGCCTGCTGCTGATTGCCTGTGTCGTCTCGGCCGCCCTGGACGAATGGGCGGACGCCGTCGCCATCGGCGTCATCCTGGTCGTCAACGGCCTGGTGGGTTTCTTCCAGGAGTACCGCGCCGAACGGGCGATGGCGGCACTGCGGTCGCTGACGGCGCCGCGCGCCCGGGTGCGGCGCGATGGGCAGGCACGGCTGATCGCGGCGGCCGAGGTCGTGCCCGGAGATATTCTTTTGGTCGAGGCGGGCGACATCGTGGCGGCGGATGCCCGGATACTCGCGTGCTATGCCTTGCTGGTGAACGAGGCGACCTTGACTGGCGAGAGCATGCCGACCGAAAAGGCTGCGCTTGCCGACGCCCCCGGAGCGCCCTTGGCCGAGCGGCACAACGCGCTGTTCATGGGAACCGCGATCGCCAACGGCAGCGGTGTCGCGTGCGTTACCGCGACCGGCGCCCGGACCGAATTGGGCAAGATCGCGCATCTGCTGGCCACGGTCGAAGACAGCGTGACACCGCTGCAGGCACAGCTGGCCCGCATCAGCCGCACGCTGATCCTGCTGTGCCTCGCCGTGGTCCTGCTGGTGGCCCTTCTTGGCTTCATCCAAGGCATGTCCTGGATGAATGTGCTCATTCTGGCGGTCACGCTGGCGGTGGCCGCCGTGCCCGAGGGCTTGCCCGCGGTGGTGACGATCGCGCTGGCCCTGGGTGTCCAGCGCATGGCTGCCCAGCGGGTGCTGGTACGGCGCCTCGATGCCATCGAGACGATCGGTTGCGCGACCGTCGTCTGTACCGACAAGACCGGGACGCTGACGATGGGCAACATGATCGTCCGCGCACTGTGGGGCGCCGACGAGCATGCCCTGCTGTTCGCCGCCGCGGCATGCTGCGAAGCCCAACTCGACAGCCAGGGCAAGGCAGGGGTGGGCGATACCACCGAACTGGCGATCCTGGTGGCAGCATGGGAGCGGGGCATCCGCGCAGAAGACCTCGAGCGTGACTTCCCCAGGCGCTTTGTGATCCCTTTCGATTCCGTGCGCAAGAGCATGGCGATCCGGCGCGCCAACGGCGTTTTATATGTCAAGGGCGCACTCGAAATGGTGCTGGCCCGGAGCCGCTCGGCGCCGGAGGGCGTGAGCGAGGCCGCCGACGACATGGCGCGGCGCGGCCTGCGGGTGCTCGCCATCGCGACCGGCGAGGGCGAAACGGAAGAAGGCCTGACTCTGCTGGGCCTCGTCGGATTGGCCGACCCGCCGCGTCCCGAAGCCATTGCGGCCATCGCCGAAGCCCGCCGCGCCGGCGTGACCACCGTCATGATCACCGGAGACCATCCGGTCACCGCCGAGGCGATTGCCCGGGAATTGGGTATCCTGGCCCCGGACGAAGCGGTGCAAGGGCGCATCCACGCGCGCGCGACGCCCGGGGATAAGCTGCGCATTGTCAGGGACTGGAAAGCCCAGGGGGCCGTGGTCGCCATGACGGGGGACGGCGTGAATGATGCACCGGCGCTGCGCGAAGCCCATATCGGCATCGCCATGGGCATCACCGGCACCGAAGTGACGCGCGAAGCCGCCGACATCATCCTCACGGACGACAATTTCGCCAGCATCGTCGGCGCTGTGCGCGAAGGGCGCGGCATATTCGACAATATCCGGAAGACCGTGATCTATCTGCTGGCAGGCAATGCCGGCGAACTGGCGGTGATGCTGTTTGCGGCAGTGCTTGCGCTGCCGATTCCCTTGCTCCCGCTGCATATCCTCTGGATTAACCTGGTCACGGACAGCCTGCCCGCATTGGCGCTCGTGACCGATCCGACCGACGAAGACGTCAACGGCCGGCCCCCGCGCGACCCGGCGCTACCCATGCTCGGGCGGCGCGAATGGAGCGTCGTGCTGGCCACCGGCGCACTCCAGGCGCTGGTGACCTTGACCGTATTTGCCTGGGCCCTGCAGGCAAGGGGACTCGACGAGGCACGCAACCTGGCGTTTACAACGCTCGTCTTCGGCGAGTTGTTCCGTGCTTTTGGCGCACGCCGCAGCGACAAGACCTTCTGGGAAGTCGGCATCCTGAGCAACTGGCGCCTGTTTGCGATCGTCATGCTGTCGGCGGTCGTACAAATCGGCATCCACCATGTGCCGGTCATGCGCGAGTTGATGCAGCTTACGCCGCTGTCCCTGAGCGATTGCATGCTCACGATCGTCATCGGCCTCATTCCGCTCACCGTGATCGAGGCATGGAAGCTGTTTGCGCGCAAGTGGATACGAGGACATTAATTTTCCGACCTTCAGCATAGTGCAGGCGGTACGGCGAGAAGCTGCAACGCAGCCATGGAGGTTTCGTTAGGTACTCTCAATCGTTTCGCCGTGTAAGCGACCAACACGGCTCCATTCATGTCTTTATCGGGAGGTTGAAATGAAATCGAACATGCTCATTGCAGCAATGATCGCCATGGCAAGCGCCACTTTTTCGGCAACGGCCGGACAGGATGAGGCGCAACGACAGATGATTCAACGTGCGATGGCGGCAAAGCTGAAGCTCCAGCAGGCCGAGGCCGCCAGGGGCGAAAAACGCAAGGCGCTCATGACCGAACATATGAAGATGATGCAGGAGATGATGGCACAGATGGCAACGATGAAGCCGAAGCCCGGCCTCAGCCCGCAAGAACATGAAGCATGGATGGCCGAGCATCAGAAGCTCATGCAGCAGATGCTCGATCAGATGCAGGGGCAGCATCAGCTCATCATGCAGATGAAGTGACCGATGAGGTGAAGGATGAGGTGAACCATACAAGCGCTGGGCAGCGCTTCTGCGAGCGCTGAACCGCCGCCATGATCGCGCAGACGGAGGAAGGCGTATGGACCGCGACGCAAAGAGGCTCAAGCAGCTTGAATTGCTGGGAAGTCTGGGCGCCGGCGTTCTTGGAGCAGGCATCGCGCTGCTGTTTTCCCGGTGGTTGCAGCCTTACTTCCTGGCGGCGCTCATCATCGGCATTGCAGCCCATGGCTGGGCCATGTTCGCCAAGGGGCGCCTGGAGCGCCAGGCCCACACGACGCAGCCGCGATGGGCAATCGCTGCGGAATGGGCCTGTTGGCTCATGATCTTAGCGCTAATCTTATATGTCATCACGGACGTCCTGGCGTAGCGACGCGGGATGGAGATGTCCGGCTTGCAGTGGGTCGTTGAATTGCCTTGGGTGGCGCCACCAGTTTTAGCCGGCTATTTATCCATCATGAGCGGCATGCAGGCATCCAGTTGGCGCCTTTCGCCGCTTGCTCCCTCATCTATTGCTCTCCCCGACTGTTCACCGCAGTTCGAATCGAACAGTCAGGGAGAGGAGGGCGAATTCGCGCGAAGGGTTGCATCAAACTCGGCAAGTCCATAACGCTTTGCTGGACAAGAGAGGACGCCTGGTTCCAGCATACTCCATGATGTCTAATCCTTGGAACGACGAACGATCTTCTTGACTACCCCACTACTGCCTGCGGGTATCCCAGTGAGGTTTCCGAGAACGTATATTTCGCCAGCTGAATCTTGTCCAAAGCCCAGCACGAAGATATCAAGGGTATCGCCCAATTCCTCGATTTTATTGCGGTTGTCGGAAACCGGTGCGGCCAGATGGAATAAGACTCCCCGCGGCTTGTTGCTGTTCTTCGAATAGTCGCCAAACACATATTTGCCTCTGAGCGCTGGAATGGCATCGCCGCGGTAGACAAACCCGGCGATGACAGCAATGCCCTGGTTGTGACGATACTGGGCGATTGGATCGATTGCGAAAGCAGGAAACCGGGGACTTTCCCGGAATGCACGCCCATCTGTTTGAAATCCCTTGATTTCGCATCCCCTCGGATCAAACAGGAAGCTACCCTCTTTTACGCGCCAGCCGTAGTTTCCGCCTTTCTTGATCAGGTCGATTTCTTCAATATCATCCTGGCCGACGTCGCCGGCAATCAGCTGTGCTGTGGGGAAATCGAAAGAAAACCGGAACGGGTTACGCAGCCCCTTTGCCCACACTTCAGGAATGACGCTGGCTCTTCCGGATGCAAACGTGATGACGCCCGGGTTATCCGACGGGATTCGATATTGCATATTGGCAGATAGGGCACCCTGACTGTCAGGATTTGGGTCGATGCGCAAGATGGATGCCAGAATACTGTTCGGGTCTTGGCCAATTCCATCAGAACCATGACCCTGGGTGACAGTGCCGTCCACGCCGATTTGGCAATCCTGATCGTCTTCGCCTCCCCCATCCCCCAAAGATATATATAGCATCCTGTCCGGTCCGAAAGCGATCGTGCCCCCCGTGTGATTGAACTGCGGGTTCGCGACCCTTAGCACGACTCGCGATACCTCAGGGCGCATGGCATTCCACTCTCGAATAACGTTGTCATGGTCTACCGGTTTGCTGGGAAAGTCTGCTTGCTCGCTGGGGGGTTCGGTGGTGAAGGTATAGAAGAGGTGATTAGTAGCAAAGTCTGGATGGAAGGCCAACCCGAGAAGACCGCGTTCGTCATACCCCCCCAGGACTGGAATTCCTAATGGTGTCAATAAACCCATCACATCAAGAAATACAGTTTTATCACCGGTGGCCGTGTCGACCTTATACACTTTCCCGATCTGGTCAACAACGTAGAGATTGCCCAGGTCGCCGGGCGCCGCGACTCCTGCAACCGGCGCCGCTAATCCCGATGCAATCGTATTGAGCCCGACGTCGATACCCTTCCCAGCATGAACCTGATTAATTGGAACCAGCGAAATAGCAGCGTAAGCAATGCTCGCAACAAGTGTTTTCCTAAGACGAGGTGCAGCGTTCATGGCGGTTCTCCCTCAAACTATTTTTGCTCCGATATAGAACTTTCATTTGCATAGCAAAATTAGAAAAACAAAAGTAACGACAAAATTTTCATTAGAATGCAAGAAATTTTACTGGCGAGCTACGCGCGACAAGAATAGATTTCAGTCCAAGTATGGAAAATCCCCGCCTTCGTACCCCCAGGAAAAGACTGCGCCGGCTTGGCAAGCAGTTCCCACCCCACAAGCAATTCATATGCCAAATAAGGGTTCGTGGTCGTACGGGGCTTCCGGCTTCATCTCTCAAGCCTGTACAGGCACTGGGACCGATACTGGGTGTTTTCCCCCACCCAGTGCGCGTTATCCCCCACCCGACCAACCTGGCTGATACTGATGCTTACGCTAACTCGGCATTTCTGAGCAGACCTTTCAGCGCCGGAAGAAGTAGTACGGAGTGAATCGCCTTGAGCAACGCCGGAGCCCATGCAAGTTCGGCGCTCGACGGTCGAGCACCCGTACTTGGCATCCAGGGATTGCTGGCGGCGATCAGGCCGTACGCCCGCATGTTGACGCTGCAAGCCCTGCTTGCAGCGCCGCTGATCGGTGCCAGGAGGCCATTACCACAACTATTGCGTTGACCATTACATAATTCTTTACAGTAATTCGATAAGCCGCTACAGTCGGACACTTTCCCGTTCCATGCCTCCTCCATGTCCAAGCCGCAGTCTGCCGGCGCCATCTTGCGCTGGCGCGGTGAATTCATCTCCACCAGCTTGGAATCGGCTTTCCTTCGCGATCAGGGCAGCGTGATCCAGCAGGAACTGACACGCTCGCTCTCATTTTGTGGGATCGCTTATTTGATATTTGCGCTTGCCGACATGGCCCATCTTGGCTATGGCAGCCAGACATTGGCATTGTTCATCGTGCGCCTGGCAATCGCCGCGGTCGCCGTGAGCGGCATCGTGCTAACCCGCTGCAGCGCGAATCCAGGAAACACCGCCTATCGCGCAGCGACCGTATTCACCAGCCTCGCGATGCTCTCGTTCTTGCTAGTAGCCTATTGGCGAGGCGAACTGCTACTTCACGGCATGTCGATGGCCATCATGCTGATCATCGTCTACCTGTTCATTCCAAACCGCCTGGTCAATGCAACCTTGGTTGCACTCAGCGCGAGCGCCGCCTTCCTGGCGCTCGTCTACGCCCAGGGTATGGTTAGCCCACGCCACCTGTGGACCATGGCGATGCTCCTGCTGCTCGCGAATCTATTCGGCGCCGCTGCCGCGCGGCGCGACGCCCATTCGTCGCGACGGCAATACTGGGCCCAGCAACATCTGATCAACCAGTCAGTCCGCGACTCCCTCACTGGCGCCTTCAACCGGCGTCACTTGAACGCCGGCCTGCTCGAACGTGAAATCGACCGCGCCCGGAGCCGCGGTACCTCGCTCACTATTATTATGTGCGACCTGGACAGTTTTAAAGCCATCAACGATACCCATGGTCATCAAGCCGGGGACACGCTCCTGCATGATTTCGCCCGTCTGCTGCTGTCGATGACCCGTGAAGGTATTGATACGGTGGTGCGCTACGGCGGCGAAGAATTCCTGCTGATCCTGCCTGACACCGATCTGGCCGATGGCCATGCACTCGCCGAAAGCATGCGCGCACGCCTTGCCGAATCTGGCAGCCTGCACGACCAGGTCCGGATTGGCGCCACGGCAAGCTTTGGCGTGGTCAGCGTGCGCCTTTCGCCTGGCCTGCCCGGCATTACCAGTAAAGCCCTGATCGCGCGGGCCGATCAACTGATGTATGCCGCCAAACGCAGTGGCCGCAACCGGGTTCACGTGACGGGATGGGAAGCCATCAACAGAGCCTGAACCTGGCCCGAGGCGGCTGCGCGCCAGTGAAAGACAGCTTCGAAGGATGCGGGCCTATCCTTGAGCAGCTACGACCGGCTGCAAACGACTCAAAACGTATCCTAAAGCTTGGCCAATTGCGCTTGCCTAGGGCCAGTGGTGCTCATGATGAGTTTCTGCTGACGGCGCCAGCCCATAACTTCGGCGAATGGCGAAAAAACTGCTTTCGCCGCAACGGGGAATCGAACCAGCGACCAGCTGAGCGAACCCAGCACCAGCTACTCGACGCATCTTTCCTGCACAGTCACTTCGTCAAGACTGTTCTTGCCTGAGAGTTTTCAACACAATCAGCCGTACATGGACGTCCCTGGTGTGCCAAGCACAGATTCATTGACGAGCAGACGGTGAAGATTGCACCCGTACATCCGGACTGTAGTTCCAATGTACCGTCTACGATAGACCTTGCTTTCATGACGCTGGATAGCGGGCAGGACGGAGAACGCTGCAGCCCTGGCCACGCGGCAGTACAGAGAAAAGCAACCGATAGCTCTTGCGCAAACGCATCACGCTCTGCTTAACGTACGTCAATAATCTGCTTTTTCGATCACGCCCCACGAACGCGATGGCAGACACCCGCACCATGCAGGAACTTCGGCTTGCCGTATCGAGGCTCGGTACGCGAGATCGCCCTTTAGGACTAGCGCTTGCCCGCGCAGGCGGAGCGCACGATGATGTATTGCTACCGCAGAGGATGATCGGTAAGGAAGCCGTCTGCGGCGGCTTCGAATACCGCGTTCTTTGCGTGGCCGATAACGCGGCGCTCGCCCTGAAGGACTTCATCGGGGTAGCTGCCGAACTGCGCGTGATCACCGACCGGGGGCATGTACGTCGCATCTGCGGGATCGTCACCGAAGCGGCATCGGGCCAGAGCGACGGCGCGCTTGCGACCTACCAGCTGATGATGCGCGATGCGCTGTCGGTCATGGAAGGCCGGACCAACACCCGGGTGTTTCGGAATCAGAGTGAACTGGACGTCATCGCGACGTTGGTGGCCGAATGGCACGAGCGCAATTCTGTGCTGCGTGCGACGTTCGAGCTGCAGGTCGACATAGGGCTCGGCAGCAAGCTCGCGCAGCGTGAATTCATCATGCAATACAACGAGTCGGACGCCGCTTTCATACGGCGCCTGTTGCAGCGTCGCGGTATCGCCTGGCTCTTCCGTGCCGGCTTGCCAAGCGATCCTTCCCGGCGCCGCCCGCGGCAAGAGCCAATCGGGCATACGCTGTTCCTGTTCGATGACGCCAATCACCTGGAGCAGAACGCGGCCGGCAGTGTGCGCTTTCATCGGGACGCCGCCACGGAGCAGCGCGACGCCATCACTGGCTGGAGCGCCGTGCGCACGCTGCAGCCGGGCAGCGCTTCTCTACACACCTGGGACTACAAGAATTTATCCGGCGGCGTGTTCATGGAAACACGCACCGAATCGCAGACCGACCAGGGCGAGCGAGGTAATGCATTGGCCGCCAGCCTCGACGACTACTACGTCGCAGCGCCGCACGTCGGCGACACTGCAGGCGACCTCGCCGATCTGGGCTATGCGCAGATCGCGCACTACGAATATGAAGCCAAGAGCTTTCACGGTGAAGGCGGCGTGCGCGACCTGGCGGTAGGTGAATGGTTCAGCCTTGACGGCCACCCTGAAATCGACACCCACCCCGCGAAGGAACGCGAGTTCGTCATCACTGCGCAGCACATCGCGGCACAGAACAATTTGCCGGTCGAGGTTAGCGCCCGTGTCGAGCGGCTGTTCAACCGCAACGGCTGGAGCCAGGGCGACTACGCAATCTTTGCCAATGGCGACGATGAGCCGATCCGCTACAACACGCGTTTCACCTGCGTGCGGCGCGGCATTCGTATCGCCCCGCCCCGCGCGACCTTGCCGCGGCCGGCGCTGCAGACGGCGATCGTGGTCGGCCCCGCGAACGAGCAGGTCTGGTGCGACGACATGGGGCGCGTCAAGATCCGCTTTCCGGCGACGCGCGCGCAAGACCACGCACACGCCAACGGTGCCGGCAGCTCCGACTCGGACGCCGACTCGGCCTGGGTGCGCGTGGCTTCCACCTGGGCCGGCAACGGCCCAGGTACCGCCGGGCAGTGCGGCACGCGCCTGCTGCCTCCGGTCGGTACCGAGGTATTGGTCGGCTGGGCCGGCGGAGACCCGGACAAGCCAATCATCATTGGCCAGCTGTACAACGGCAGTGGCCCGCCGCCCGCATTCCGCCAGGAGGGTGGGCTGCCGAACACCAAGTACCAGTCGGGCATCCGTTCGCGCGAAATACGCGGCAGGCGCGGCAACCAGCTACGTCTGGACGACACGACTGGCCAGATCAGCGCGCAGCTGGCGAGCGATCATGCCACCACGGAGCTCAACCTCGGCTACCTGACCGAGCTGCGCCAGGACGGCAGTGCCGCTCCGCGCGGCGAAGGCGCGGAGTTGCGCAGCGACGAGGCGATCGCATTGCACGCTGCCAGAGGCATCCTGCTGAGCACGTGGAAGCTGCTGGGGGGCGCGAACTCGAAAGGTAGCCAGCTCGCGCGCGAGGATTATCTGGGCCTGTTGCGCGAGTGCGGTGAACTGTGCGCCGCGCTCGGCAACTTCGCGGCCGAACACAACGGCATGCCGATCGACACCAAGGAGCAGGACGAACTGCTGGCCCGCTTCAAGAAGTGGGAAGACGGCAGCAACACCGCACCCAAGGCAACCGAGCCGGGTGAGCCGGTCATCGGCATCACATCCCCGGCGGGGATAGGCTTTGCCAGCAGCCAGGCCATTGTCAGCTATTCGGCCCGGAACATCGATACCGTGGCGCAGCAGCATCTGCAGATGACCGCCGGCCAGCGCTTCAGCCTGAACGCCGGCAAGGGCATTGCCTTGTTCGCCCAGCATGGTGGCCTCATTGGTATTGCCCACTTCGGCAAACTGCTGCTCCAGAGCCAGCATGACGACACCGACATCAACTCGGCCAAGAACCTGAACGTGACCGCCACCGAAGGCACGGTCACGGTGTCCGGCAAAATCATCTTGCTGGTGGCGGAGGACGGCTCGTTCCTGAAACTGGGCGACGGGCCTCCAGTACTGGGCAGCAAACAACCGCTCAAGTTCCACGCACCAGACTTCCTGTACGACGAGCCCGAGAGCATGACGGCCCAGTTCCCGAAGTTCGGCGAGGGCGGCGCCGACCAGAAGCTGGCGGTGCACTACGCGCGGGGCACGCCGCTCGAGAATGGCGATCGGCCGCTGGGCGGCGCCGTCAAGGACGCCAAGATGAAAATCGGGCTCAGTGACGGCAGCGACATGCAGGTGCGCAGCGGTGCAGATGGCAAATCCGAACTGATCGAGCGCGACGCCATGCATATGGCCGAAATCAGCTTGATGCGCGGCGGCGACCAATAGCCCTATCGGAAGGTGAACTCATGGCAGATTCGAGCAGAAAATATCCGAAGTCTGAATATCTGGCGAACCACACCTGCACGGTGTTGCGAAATAAGCGTGTGTCCGACAGGGTCATCGAGCACCCCCGCGACAAGCCTTGTAACGTCATCATCGTCCATGGTGTGAACGATGTCGGCACCAACTTTAGTGAAGTGGAGGAAGGCCTGTGCGCCGGGCTGGAACAACGGCTGTCTCGCTGCTTCAAGCCGGCGAAGTACTCGCTGCCGACCGACAAGGACAAGGTGGTCGAGGACCCGGATGCGACCTACTTCAAGCGTAAGGTGACTAGCGACACGGACAGCCCTGTCATTCCCTTCTATTGGGGCTTTCGCGAGCTCGGAAAACAAACAAGAACTGTCAATGGCCAGAAGACAGACCGTTTCGGTACTCGTCTCGACAAGGACATGTCCAAGGGCGGGGGCCCGTTCGCCAATGCCACCAGCACTCTCCCCGACATGTGGAACCGCGGTGTAGGCGCGCCGCTGGACCTCATGAGTGACCCATTACGGCCGCTCAAGAATGGTCCCGGCCGCATGTACATGGTGCTCGCCGCGCGGCGCCTGGCGGCGCTGATCGCAATGATCCGCGACTACGAACCAGACGAGACGGTTACGATCGTCGCCCATAGCCAGGGCGGCTTGCTGAGTTTGCTCGCGCAGGCGTTCCTGATGGAGCGTGGCGAGCGCACGGCCGACACCCTGATCCTGACCCATCCACCGTATAGCCTAGAAGAGGATTTGAACTGGAAGGTCGATATAGCCAATTTCTTTTTCGGTGGAGAAGACGCACCAATGAAAGGTCATTACGACCGTATTGCCGGGTTACAGAGCCTGCATGGCAGGTTGCAGACGCTCGTTAACATCGTACAAGGCGTAGCCAAAGCCAAGGCAACTACCCCGGCCTTTACAAAAATTAACGAGGCAGAATGCGGCGGCATGGTCGAGGGCCGCTGGAAACCGGATGGGGACCGTGATAACCGGGGCAAGGTGTACCTCTACTTCAGCCCGGAAGACATGACGGTCGCGCTTGAAAATATGAAGGGCATTGGATGGCAAGGGGTGCCTGACTACATTCAGGGCACCGAAGCGAAATACAAGCAAGTGAAAAAAAGGATCGGACGCGGGAGCGACTACGATTTCGTGACGCGAATGGAGTGGGTGCCTTCCACGGTCACGCGCATGCCTCTCAAGGAACTCGGAGACAGCTTCCGCCAACGCGTGTTCACGTCAAAGCAGCGGTTCGACCTACGGACGCGCAAAGTGGTGCCGGTATTGATTGGCCAGCCACCCCACGATTTCGCCTTGTGTATCAAAGGTGAGGACGATCACGCGCACGTCGCAGAAAGCGGGCGCGGGTTGCGCGCATCGCTCCAAGTCGCCAAGTGGCCGATTCAGCAGGGCGACAAGCCGGAGGATCAGCGCTACGGAATCCGCAGGATCAATGGCGAACCATTGATCAAGCCCTGTCTGGCGGACATGCGGGGCAATCAAATCGACGCCAATGGGATTCCAGCAAGCTCGACCCACTCAAGGTTGGCAGCGGCCGACCGCGGGCCGTGCGAGGAAGTGGACCCGATCACGGCGGCGATCGCGATCTCGATCGAAAACGGATTGCGCATCAATCCTGAAGTACGGCCCGACCCGACGGGTAGAGTCAGTGACCCGGGCGTCCAGGTACCCATTCCCAAACATGACTTGGACCGCATCGAGGTGGCGTACAACGCCGAGAAGAATCCAAACGGTACCACCGAAGAAAACAAGTTCACCATCGTGCGCGCGATGCGCTACCCAGATGGCAAGGTGGTTGCGATGGTGCGGGAAAGCCGGGACGCTGCGCGGCGGCGCTGGCAGCATGAGGTCAGTGCCAAGTCCTTCCACAGCGCCATTTTCGATAGCCGCAAAAATCATAGTCAGGTTACCGCCTACGACGTGGCCATCGGCAGGGGAAAGGCGAGTACGGATCCGAATTTCTACGCTTACCTGTGCGCGGTCGCGGACTGGCGGTTGAAAAAGCCGGAAAACATCAACGATAAACCGCGTTCAGGAATACTTACTTGGGATAAGTTCGTCAAGCAGTTTGGTATCTACCTCGAGTGCGAACCGCAATGGCGACGTGAACTCATCGAAGGCAACATGAAGTACTACACCGACGGCACTTTGCCCGCCTGCCTGCCGCTGTTGACAGGCAAGCTCCTAGATATCGTGGTGTCGGAAACGACGGGAACGCGGATCTCGCGGACGACGCCGAAGGAGAAAGCATGAGCGCCCCGGCCTTGCTTGACGAGGCGGCAGTAAAGCGGCCTACGACGTGGCGATATCTTGCCGGCGCGGTTGTCGCCTACCCGCTCTTGCTCATGCTGTGGCTAATTTTCGATTTCCGAGTTCTCAACCCGGAACTGGTGAATGTTAACGTGGAGACCACGATGGACAAGATACGTTGGTTCGGGGTGCCGCTGGCGGCCGTTGCGCTCCTGTTCGGCGGCAGCTGGCTGTTTGGGTCCTTCAAGGCGGACGCGCGGGAACGCGAGTGGCAACAGAAAACACAGCAGCTCAAGGCGCAGGAGACCGCAGCGAGCACTGAGCAAGCGCGCCGGGAATACGTGCTGGAAGTAATCGGCCTGGGCGTCACGGTCGAGAAATACCGGCAAGGCAAGCTGTGGGAAGCCCTGCAAAAGGGGACGCCATTCACCAGCATCCGTGAGCCCGATCCGAAGAAGTATGAGTGGGCAAAGAATGACAAAATTGGGGTGAGTGGAAGCCGCGCCTGCGATGCGCTGGAGAACGGCGCAGATCTGTCTCTAATGTTCTGGGGAGTACCTACCTTTTATGCAGGTAGCCCAATACATCATCCGGCATACCAACCAAGTGAGATATCTCCTATGTCGGGTCTGGCCGCCAGCGCAGAGGGTACGGGAATGGCCTGGCATTTGTTCGTGACCGGGCCATGGCAGCTCGGCGAGCGCCCTGACCGCTTACTGGAACAGGTGTTCGAATTTTTTGATGCTCACCCGGACTTGCCCTACGTTGTCCTTCTGGCAGACGACAGTAGTGCAACCCGTGACGCCTCCCTTGCGCCTGGTTCCGCTCCGCTCATCGAAGACGGTTACTACATTCCTGAGATGCCCGACTCCACCGCCGTTTTCGTGCTAGCGCGGCGCGAACGCGTCGAGCCACTGCGCCCGTACGTGTGGGACGATCCGAACAACGACTATTTGCAAGAGAACTTGCGGATGATGTACTACGGCCTCAAAGAATCGGTGCCAACGCCCGAAAAGTTGGCGAACCCGGAAAAATTCCATGGCGGCCGTAATCCAACTGTCGCCGAATGGCTGACAGCCGCAGCGGCATTCGCCAAGCGCCCGGTATTCGACAAGGACAAAGCAGACATCTCCCTGGCGGCTTTCCGCCGCTGGCTGAACGACCCGCCAAAGGATTGGAAACCGACGCCGTGGTTCCCGGTGCCATGGAACCGCAATCAAATGGAGGCATTCGACAACTTGCCTTCGCTGGGCTTCATCCACCGTCCAGTCTTCGTCAAATTCGAGGACGAGCACGGCCAGCCGGTCAAGCGCCGCGAGGCGCGCCAGAAGATCCTGGAAGCAGGCTGGCAACAGGCCCTCCAAACCTTGCCGGCTGCCGAGCGCGCGAAAGGCCCGGCCCGCATCATCGGCGCCTTCGGCGAGCAGGTCGAGCAGCAGCTCGCGTTCGAAGGCACCCTGCACAGCTATGCGGCGCAAGGAGGCCCCGAGATCGACACCAGCAAGACGGCGCAGTTCATCAACACCGACCATCGCTTCGGCAACACCGGGGCCAGCACCTTCTTCGTGCAGATGGCGGTCGGCGTGATGGGGAGCTACTACGAGGGTGGCAGCTCGGCCGCCGTTAACCTGCGCGATCCTTCCGGAGCCAGCATCGTCTTCATCAGCCCTCCCTCGCAACAGCGGCGCGAGGCGCAGAAGGGCCGCGACCTGTTCAAGCACCAGGTACAGCCGGCGATCGACCCGGAAAACTACAAGCCGCCGACAGTCGGGGCAGTCCTGCAAACCGGAGAGGCAATGGGCGTCGAGTAAAAGAGCGCGTCAAAGCAGTAATGTTTAAACCAGTGGAGGATAGGGCAAAAATGCGCAAGGTCATTCGTTTAGGTGATACCACATCCCACGGCGGCAAGGTGATCAGTACCCGCGCTACCCACTTCAAGGTGGGTGGTATTCCAGTTGCCTGCGTCGGCGATCCTTGCACCTGCCCCATCTCCGGCCACACCGGCTGCACGATCACCAGCGGTTCTTCGCGTCATCGAATTAACGGTATTTCGATCGCTTTCGAGGATGACGTAACCAGCTGCGGAGCCAAGCTGAAGTCGAGTTTTCCAAACTTTCGTACGACATGAGATAGAGCCAGACTGTCACGAGCGGCGGATGCGCTTCATCGCGGTCTCTCACGCCTATGAAATTACATTGCTGCTTGCGTTACTAGGAGGTCGGCAACGACGTCCCCGTGTAGTGGACCGTCCACGATCACGGCGAGCTCGCGCATCCGGTCCCGTAAATCAACAATTTGTGGATTCGGCTCCCGTTGCGCAGCCCAAGAAGCTTCAGACGGCCATTGTGCATATGCGAAGTAGTGGTTGTCGGCGCACCGATGCAAGCGCGAACCTAGCCCACCCCGCTCATCGCGTATGAGTTCCGTAAGCTCGAACCAGGCGCGCTCGAACTCTCGTTCACGTCCCGCGCTCACTTTCCATTTAAAGAAAATCGCGTGCATGACATCTTTCGAGCTAAAGAAATGTGGCAAGCATGAACAATACCGCCCGCTAAAGCGCCGGCTGTACTAGTAGAGCAGCTCGGTTAAATGTGCCGGCTGCGCGTTTGTACACAGCCGGAACTGATAGGGGACGTTCGGAATGACTCAGTGCACGGCGACGTTGCTCTCAGGACAAGTAGCGGAATAAATGCTCTACGGGTCGCTGCCGTTGTGGCTAACTTTTTTAGTTTGTGGCGAACTATATTAGTTCGCCACAAACTAACAACCGGCCATCCTGCGCCTTTTACTCCACCGTCACCGACTTCGCCAAGTTACGCGGCTTGTCGACGTCGGTGCCCCGTGCCAGTGCCGTGTGATAGGCCAGCAGTTGCAGCGCTACCACGTGCAGGATCGGCGACAGGTCGCCATAGTGTTCCGGCAGACGGATCACGTGCAAGCCTTCGCCCGACGTGATCCTCGAGTCGACGTCGGCGAACACGTATAGCTGGCCGCCACGGGCGCGCACTTCCTGCATGTTCGATTTCAGTTTTTCCAGCAATGCATCGTTCGGGGCGATGGTGACGACCGGCATTTCTTCGGTGACCAGCGCCAGCGGGCCGTGCTTCAGTTCGCCTGCCGGATAGGCTTCGGCGTGGATGTACGAGATTTCCTTGAGCTTCAAGGCGCCTTCCAGCGCGATCGGGTAATGCATGCCGCGGCCCAGGAACAGGGCGTTTTCCTTGCGCGCGAATTCCTCGGCCCAGGCGATCACTTGCGGCTCAAGCGCCAGGACGGCGGAAATGGCGAGCGGCAGGTGACGCATCTGCTTCAGGTGCGCGGCTTCTTGATCGGCGCTCAGGCGGCCGTTGACTTGCGCCAGGGTCAGGGTCAGCAGGAACAGGGCGGCCAGCTGGGTCGTAAACGCCTTGGTCGAGGCGACGCCGACTTCGATGCCGGCGCGGGTGATGTAGGCCAGTTCGCATTCACGGACCATGGCGCTGGTCGAGACGTTGCAGATGGTTAGCGTGTGCGGCATGCCCAGGCTGCGGGCGTGCTTCAGCGCGGCCAGGGTGTCGGCGGTCTCGCCCGACTGGGTGATCGTCACGACCAGGGTGTTCGGGTGCGGCACGCTGTCGCGATAACGGTATTCGCTGGCGATTTCAACGTTGACCGGCAGCTTGGCGATGCATTCGATCCAGTACTTGGCGGTGAGACCGGCATAGTAGCTGGTGCCGCAGGCCAGGATCAGCACGCGGTCGATGTCCTTGAACACGGCGCGGGCATTTTCTCCGAACAGTTCGGGCATGATGCCGGTGACGCCCTCGAGGGTGTCGCCGATGACGCGCGGCTGTTCGAAGATTTCCTTCTGCATGTAATGGCGGTATGGGCCGAGCTCGGCCGCGCCGGTGTGGGCGTGCACGGTTTTTACTTCGCGCTCGACCGGACGGCCGTCAGCGTCGACGATCCAGTAGCGCGACAGCTGCAGGTCGACGACGTCGCCTTCTTCCAGATAGATGATCTGGTTCGTGGTGCCGGCCAGCGCCATGGCGTCGGAGGCGACGAAGTTTTCGCCTTCGCCCACGCCCAGGATCAGGGGCGAGCCCTGGCGCGCGGCGACGACGCGGTGCGGTTCTTCGCGCGAGAATACGGCGATCGCATAGGCGCCATGCAGGCGCTTTACGGCTTGTTGGACCGTGTCGAACAGATCGCCGTTATACATGTGCTCGACCAGGTGGGCGATCACTTCGGTGTCGGTCTGGCTCGTGAAGACATAACCGAGGCCGGTCAGTTCGGTGCGCAATTCATCGTGGTTTTCGATGATGCCGTTGTGCACCAGCGCGATGCGCGCGTTTTCTTCGGCTGGCGAAAAGTGCGGGTGCGCGTTGTGCGAGGCCGGGGCACCGTGGGTGGCCCAGCGGGTATGGGCGATGCCCGTAAAACCTTGCAGGCCGGTACCGGCAATTTGGGTTTCCAGGTCGGCCACGCGCGACGTGCTGCGCGAGCGGGCCAGACGGCCTTCGACGTGCAGGGCCACGCCGCAGGAATCGTAGCCGCGGTATTCGAGGCGCTTCAAACCCTCGATCAGGATAGGAGTGATATTACGTTGAGCAACTGCGCCGACAATACCGCACATGAAAAACCTCATTATAAAAAATTAGCAATAAAGCGTATGCTACGGCAATACGCATGAAATATGCTTTCAGAGCGCGGCTATTTTTGTTATAAAATTTCATTGGACACCATGAATGAAATATTATTTCATTTATAACTAGATATTTTATAAAAATTTTATGATAAATGATCCTGTGACACTCGATGACCTTGATCGTCGCATCCTGAATTTCTTGCAGGCTGACGCATCGCAGACGAATGCAGAGCTGGCCGAGCAAGTTCATGTCTCGCCACCGACTTGTCTGCGCCGCGTCAAGCAGCTGACCGAGAATGGTGTTATCGCACGGCAAGTCGCGCTCGTCGATCCCGACAAGGTCGGGGCGCGCCTGACGGCCATCGTCGAGATCACGCTCGACGTGCAAGCGGCCGAGCGGCTCGACCAATTCGAGCAGCTGGCAGCCGGCGAGGACGCGGTCATGCAGTGCTACCGGGTCGCGCCGGGGCCGGATTTCGTCTTGATCATCCAGCTGGTCGACATGCCGGCCTATCACGCGCTGGCGCACCGCCTGTTCGCCACGCATGCCAACGTGCGCAACGTGAAGGCCTATTTTTCTACCTTCCGCAGCAAATTCGATACGCGCATTGCCGTCTGACGACATGGCCAATGCCTGTGGATAATGTTGTGGATGACTGTGTGCAAGTCGGTCGGCTATCCAGTGGGATGAGGCGGTGGAGAGCCCTGTGGTTTGTGCGGTGAACCAGGTACTCTTCCAAAAAAACTGGTGTTGTTGGCTGCCCGAACCGGCGCGTTGCTGCGTGCTTGCGCCGCATCCGGTTCCGTTTGCCAATATTCACTTATTTCCGGACAAGTCCTCCGCCTTTTAAGCGGTCGATTACTTCGGCTTTTTCACAGGACGGCTCCAGCCGTCGATGGTCATTTGCTTGGGACGGGAAATGGTCAGCTTGCCGGCCGGCGCGTCTTTCGTCAGCGTGGTGCCGGCGCCGAGCGTGGCGCCCTTGCCGACGGTCACCGGCGCCACCAGCTGGCTGTCGCTGCCGATGAAGGCATCATCCTCGATCACCGTGCGGAACTTGTTGGCGCCATCGTAATTGCAGGTGATGGTGCCGGCGCCGATGTTGACGCGCGCCCCGACCGTGGCGTCACCCACATAGGCCAGGTGATTGGCCTTGCTGTGCGCGGCGACCTGGCTATTCTTGATTTCCACGAAATTGCCGATGTGGACATCCTCGCCCAGGTCCGTGCCCGGGCGCAGGCGCGCGTACGGGCCGATCTGCGATGCCGGGCCCACCTTGGCCTGCTCGATATGGCAGAACGGCTTGATGCTGGCGCCGGCGCCAATGGTCGCATTCACCAGCACGCAATGCGGGCCGACCGTCACGCCGTCGGCCAGTTCCACGCGTCCTTCGAATACGCAGCCGACGTCGATCGTCACGTCGCGTCCGCAAACGAGTTCGCCGCGCACGTCGATGCGGCTAGGATCCATCAGGGTCACGCCTTGTTCCAGCAAGGCATTGGCAATGTTCAGCTGATGGCGACGCTCGAGCTCGGCCAATTGCACCTTGCTGTTGACGCCCGCCACTTCCCATTCGCCGCGCGGGGAAGCGGACACCACCTCCACGCCATCGGCCACGGCTTGCGCCACGATGTCGGTCAGATAGTATTCGCCCTGTGCATTGTTGTTCGACAGCGCGGCCAGCCAGCGTTTCAGGTGGCGGGTCGGCACCACCAGGATGCCGCTGTTGATTTCGCAAATTGCCCGCTCGATGTCGTTGGCGTCTTTTTCTTCGACGATGCGCACGATGCGGCCGCCTTCGCGCACGATGCGGCCCAGGCCGAATGGATCGGCCTGTTCGACGGTCAGGATGCCGAGCTTGTCGCTAGCGGCGGCCTCGACCAGGCGGCGCAACGAGTCAGCCGTCGTCAGCGGCACGTCGCCGTACAGCACCAGGGTGGGCACGGCCTCGTCCAGTTGCGGCACCGCTTGCATCACGGCGTGGCCGGTGCCCAGCTGCGGCTGCTGCAGGGCGGTGTCGATCGGGGCTTCACCCGCGCGCGCCAACTGCGCCACCATCGACGGCACCGCTGCGCCCCCGTGTCCGTAAATCACGCATAATTTGCTCGGCCGCAGCAAGCGAGCCGTATCGATCACATGCTGCAAGAGCGGCTTCCCAGCCAGCGGATGCAACACTTTAGGCAGCGCGGACTGCATGCGCTTTCCCATGCCGGCGGCAAGGATGACAACGTTCATAGGCCGAATTCAATTAGAGTTAATAAGATGAAAAAGTTTAGCATGCATGACACCTCGCACGGTTCCCTCCTGCAGCGCACGCGTGCACTGTTCCTGATCGCGCTGCTGGCCCTGACGGCTGCCTGCAGCTCGATCCGGTTGAGCTACAACCATGGCGATACCTTACTGTACTGGTGGCTGGACGCCTATGTCGATTTCGAAGGCGAGCAATCCGCGTGGGTCAAACGCGACATCGACGCGTTGTTCCAGTGGCACCGCAATACCCAGCTGAACGATTACGCGAGCCTGCTCGCCACTTTCCAGCGCCAGCTGGCCGGCAATCCGACCCAGGCCGATCTACTGGCCGGTTACCGCGAGCTGCGCCGCCGCACCGAAGTGCTGGCCATGAAAGCCGTGCCCGACATGGTCGATCTGGCGCGTTCGCTCACGCCGGAGCAGATCGAACAAATGGAAGAACGGTTCGAGAAGAAGAACGCCGAATACCGCCGCAAGTTCGTCGTCGCCAGCGCCGAAAAACGCCAGGAAGCGCGTTACGATAAATCGATGGAACAATTCAAGCTCTGGTTCGGCAAATTCAGCGACGACCAGGAGAAGGCATTGCGCCGCGCCTCGGACGCGCGCCCGCTCGACGGCAATATCTGGCTCGAAGAACGCATCTATCGCCAGCGCAAAATCCTGGCCCTGGCACGCAAGATTGAGCAAGAAAAGCCGAGCAAGGAACAAACCGGCGCCATGATCAGCGCGCTGCTGCGCGAATTCTTCGGCCGCATGGACGCGCCCGACCGCAAGGGTTTTTATGACAGTTATATCGACGCCACCACCGCCTATATCCTGGCCGCGATCAAGATCGCCACGCCGGCCCAGAAAGCCCATGCGCATAAACGCATGCAGGGCTGGATCGACGATTTCAATGTGCTGGCAAAAGAAGCGAAATGAAGAAATAAGGAAAGGACAGGCTCTGATATAGTGCGCGCCATGCCAAGAAAGCCCATTAAACCACCCCAGGCGCAGCACGGCCGTCCGCGCCTCGCGCCGCAGCAGGTGCGCATCATCGGCGGCGAATGGAAACGGCGCTTGCTGCCGGTGGTCGACGCGCTCGGCCTGCGCCCCACGCCCGACCGCGTGCGCGAAACCGTCTTTAACTGGCTGCGGCACCAGGTCGGCGGCGACTGGGCAGGCATCGATTGCCTCGACCTCTTCGCCGGCAGCGGCGCCCTCGGCTTCGAGGCGGCCAGCCGCGGCGCGCGCTCGGTCACCATGCTCGATTTCAATGGCCCGGTAGCGCGCCAGCTGCAAGAAAACAAGGCATTGCTGAAAGCGGACAATGTCACCATCCTGCGCGGCGATGCCTTCAGCGTCGCCGCCGATATGGCAACGCGCGCCCAGCGCTACGATGTCATCTTCCTCGATCCGCCTTACCAGCAAGACTTCATTGCCAAGGCATTGCCGCTGTGCGTGCCGCTGTTGAAACAAGACGGCATGGTATATGTCGAAGCCGAATTCGGATTGCCGCAGGGCGAGCAGACGCCGGACTGGCTTTTTCCTTGGGAACAAGTTCGCGCCGATAAGGCCGGCATGGTTTACTATCATTTGCTCAAGCTGAACGATAACTTGCACGAAAACAAGGCTTAATTCCTTCAAATTTGCCCAATTTCCGGGCAACGAGGGGGCCAGGCTGGGGCAACTGCCGGAATTTCAGGCATAATGCGCGTTCCAACACAGGGGTTTCTTTCAGGGAGCAGCAATGGTAGTAGCCGTTTATCCAGGTACCTTCGATCCGCTCACCCGCGGCCATGAGGATCTGGTCCGCCGTGCATCCGGTCTGTTCGACATGCTCGTCGTCGGTGTTGCCGACAGCAAGAACAAGAAGCCATTCTTCTCGCTCGAGGAGCGCCTGGAGATCGCCAACGAGGTGCTGGGCCATTACCCGAACGTGCAGGTGGAGAGCTTTTCCGGCCTGTTGAAGGATTTCGTGCGCAAGCACGATGCGCGCGTGATCGTGCGCGGCCTGCGCGCCGTGTCCGACTTCGAGTACGAGTTCCAGATGGCCGGCATGAACCGCTATTTGCTGCCGGACGTCGAAACCCTGTTCCTGACCCCGTCCGACCAGTATCAATTTATTTCGGGCACCATCGTGCGCGAAATCGCGATGCTCGGCGGCGACGTCTCGAAATTCGTGTTCCCGTCGGTGGACCGCTGGCTGCAAAACAAGATTGCATCCATGGCCGCACCGCAAGCCTGACGGTATCGATGGAATAAAAGCTGCGCCATGGCCTTACTGATTACCGACGAATGCATCAATTGCGACGTGTGCGAGCCCGAGTGCCCGAACGACGCTATTTCCATGGGCGAGGAGATCTACGAGATCGATCCGCATAAATGCACGGAATGCGTCGGCCACTTCGACGAACCGCAGTGCCAGGCCCTGTGCCCGGTCGCCTGCATCCCGTTCAATCCGGCCTGGCGCGAAACGCGCGAGGAACTGCTGGCCAAGTACGAGCGATTGACGGCCGGTAAGAGCGCCGCCTGAGCCACGCCGCCCGGCGCGTCTCCGCACACCGGCTGGGCGGCGCCAGGCGTATGCCGGTCCAGCGGGGCGCCATGCTATGCTGGCGCCATGGGCAAACACGACGACGAACTGAGAACGAGGCTGCCAAGTTCGGTCAACGAAAACCTCAGCACGATCGCCGACTACTACGCGCGCCATGAAGAAAACATGACGCGTGCCCAGGCGCTCATCGAGAAGCTGAGCGTCATTCTCGGCAGCCCCGCTTATGTCGCGGCCAATGTCGTCTTCATCGTCCTCTGGATCGTCCTGAACCTGGCCGCGCCCGAATTCGGATTGACCCAGTTCGATGAACCGCCTTTCTTTTGGCTGCAAGGATTTGTCAGCCTGAATGCCTTCATCATTTCCACTACCGTGCTGATCCGCCAGAACCGCATGTCGAAGCTGGCTGAACAAAATGCCCACCTCGACCTGCAAATCAGCTTGCTGGCGGAAGAAAAGACCAGCAAGATCATCGCCATGCTCGAGGATATCCGGCGCGATTCGCCCCACTTGCCCGACCGGGTCGATGCCGAAGCCGACGAATTGTCCCACTCGGCCGACACCAGCACCGTGCTCGAAGCGATCGAACGCGATCACGAACACGACAAGTCTCACCTGGATTGAAGGCGCGCGCCACAGGCTGGCGTCCATGAAAAAACGCGGCGCCGGGTGACCGGACGCCGCGTTTTTTCATGGACGCCAAGCGGATCAGGGGCGGGAACGGGCCAGGCGTGGGCGCACGATCAGCAGGAAGGCGCGCACCAGGCCGGAAAGCAGGGGACGGAAAAACACCAGGACGCCCGCCAGCAGCGCCAGCACCAGCGCGCCGCGCAGGAGTTCGGCCAGCGGCAGCAGGAAAAACAAGGAAAGAACGTTAGCGAATGCCATGAATTACCTAATCTTTGATCACAATATATTGATTTCATTGACTATAGTGCATTGCAACATATAAATCTAATTCCGATTCCTGATGGCCCTTATATTGATTGTGAATGAAATGAGGTACACTTTGATGCAGACCAATAGTTGTCCCTATATTGCTGACGAGATACTTCCATGAGCTTCTTGACACTCGACCTGAATTTGCTGCGCGTGTTCGACGCAGTCATGACCGAACAAAACCTGACGCGCGCTGCCGGCCATCTGGCGATGACCCAGCCGGCAGTGTCGAATGCGATCAAGCGACTGCGTGAAAGCCTGGGCGACGAACTCTTGATCCGCACCGCCTATGGCGTGAAGCCGACACCGCGCGCCGAAGCCTTGTGGCCGGCCGTGCGTGCAGCGCTGCAATCGCTGGAAGCGGCCGTGATGCCGGAAACCTTCGATGTCTCGAAGGCGCAAGCGACTTTCCGCATGGCGATGGCCGACGCCACCGCCGCCTACTGGCTGCCCTCGCTGATGCGCTCGATCGAAAGCGAAGCGCCGGGGGTGAACATCCGCATGGTGCCGCTGACCACGCGCGAACCGCGCCCGATGCTGCTGCGCGGGGATATCGACCTCGCGGTCGGCTTCTTTCCCGGCGTCGCAGCCCAACTGTCGTATGAAACCGGTTCCCCGATCCGCCATGAGCGCCTGTATTCCGGCCAATACGTATGCGTGATGCGCAAGAACCATCCGCTGGTCAACCAGAAGCTCGATCTCGATACCTATTGCAAGGCCAACCACTTGCTGGTGAGTTTTTCCGGCCGCGCCCACGGCCTGGTCGACGAGGCGCTGTCGCAGATCGGACGTGAACGGCGCATCCTGTTGACCGTGAACCAGTTTTTCACGGCGGGACGGGTGGTCGCGAATTCGGATTTGATCACGGTACTGCCGAAACACTTGATGGTGTCGACCGGGATGACCGAGTCCCTGGTCTGGCGCGAACTGCCCTTCGCGCTGCCGGCCGTGCACCTGGACATGCTCTGGCACGAACGCGACAGCCGCAGCCCGGCGCACCGCTGGCTGCGGAATAACCTGGAAGCGACGGCGGCCACGGCGACCGCGCCCAAGGGCGAACGCGTGGCGGCCTGATACGAACGCGCCAGGGCGCGCACCGGGCGGGCGCGTTAGCGGATCGGCAACTTCGTCGTATTCTTGACTTCTTCCATCACTGCATAGGTATGCGTTTCGCGCACGCCTTTCTGCAGCAGCGTCTTGCCCAGGAATTCGCGGTAGGCCGCCATATCCTTGACGCGCGCCTTGACCAGATAGTCGAAGCCGCCGGCCACCATGTGGCATTCCAGCACTTCCGGAATCAGCTGCACGCTCTGTTTGAAGGCGTCGAACACTTCCGGCGTGGTGCGGTCGAGCACGACTTCGATAAACACCAGCAGCGAGACATCCAGTAGCTGCGGGTTCAACTGGGCGGTATAGCCCATGATGTAGCCGGACTCGTGCAACTTGCGAACGCGCTCGAGGCAGGCTGCCGGCGACAGGTTGACCCGGGTGGCGAGCTCGACGTTGCTGATGCGGCCGTCGTTTTGTAGCTCTGCGAGAATTTTCTTTGAAATCTTGTCCAGCATGCCGTCTCTCTTCTACATAAATATTATTTGGTCGAATTCTCGCACCAAAAACTATCTATTGCTAGTACTCCGTAAAAACAGAATTAATCCAGAAGAAATCCTTCTACAATCAAACGATTGAAGCATGGCTGGAACCCGCGCCAGCTCTCCTGGCAGAGCGGCGCGTTTTGCCGTGCGCTTTTCCCGATGTCACCTTCTTTTCCAATGCAAAGACCCGTCATGCAGATCGCCGCAACGAACGCCGCCACCTTCGTTCCCTTCGATGTTTTTCAGTCCGAACTCAAGCCGGAGCAGCCGCCCCTGCGCGCCGCCATCACGGCCGCTTACCGGCGCGACGAGGCCGAAGCCGTGCAATGGTTGCTGGCCCAGGGGGCGCGTCCGGCTGCGGGTGCGACACCGCTGGCGCACCGGCTGGTCTGCGCGGTGCGCGCAAAACGCACGCGCGCCTCCGGGGTCGACGCCCTGATGCACGAATTTTCGCTGTCGTCGGAAGAAGGCGTGGCCTTGATGTGCCTGGCGGAAGCCTTGCTGCGCATTCCCGACAGCGCCACCGCCGACCGCCTGATCGCCGATAAGATCAGCCGCGGCGATTGGAAAAGCCACCTGGGCGAATCGCCCTCGCTGTTCGTCAACGCCGCCACCTGGGGCTTGCTCATTACCGGCAAACTAGTGGCGAGCAACAGCGAGCGCGGACTCGGTGCGGCCATGACGAAACTGATCGCCAAGGGCGGCGAACCCGTGATCCGCAAGGGCGTCGATCTGGCCATGCGCATGCTCGGCAACCAGTTCGTCACCGGCCAGACCATCGACGAAGCCCTGAAAAACAGCCAGCCGAACGAAGCGCGCGGTTATCAATATTCCTACGACATGCTGGGTGAAGCGGCGCTGACCGAGTCCGACGCCCGAGCCTATTACGCGTCCTACGAAAAGGCGATCCACGCGATCGGCAAGGCGTCGGACGGGCGCGGCATCCAGAACGGCCCGGGCATTTCGATCAAGCTGTCGGCCCTGCACCCGCGCTACAGCCGCGCGCAGTCGAGCCGCGTGATGAACGAACTGCTGCCACGCGTGCGCAGCCTCGTGTTACTGGCCAAACAGTACAACATCGGCATGAACATCGACGCCGAAGAAGCCGACCGCCTCGAGATCTCGCTCGACATGCTCGAAGCACTGGCCTTCGATGCAGATCTGAAAGGTTTTGACGGCATCGGCCTGGTGGTGCAGGGTTATCAAAAGCGCTGCCCCTTCGTGATCGATCACGTGATCGACCTGGCCAGACGCAGCGGCCGGAAATTCATGGTGCGCCTGGTCAAAGGAGCGTATTGGGATGCCGAGATCAAGCGTGCGCAAGTCGACGGCATGCCGGGCTTCCCGGTCTATACGCGCAAGGTGCATACGGACCTGTCCTACCTGACCTGCGCCGAAAAACTGCTGGGCGCGACCGATGTCATCTACTCCCAGTTCGCCACCCATAACGCGCATACCCTGGCCGTGATCTACACCTGGGCCAAGGAACGCGGCGTCGAGCATTATGAATTCCAGTGCCTGCACGGCATGGGCGAGACGCTGTACGACCAGGTGGTCGGTCGAGATAACTTGAACAAGCCTTGCCGTATCTACGCGCCGGTCGGCTCGCACGAAACCCTGCTCGCCTACCTGGTGCGCCGCCTGCTCGAAAACGGGGCGAATTCCTCGTTCGTGAACCAGATCGTCGACGAAAAGGTCGCCATCGAAACATTACTCAAGGATCCCTTCGAAGAGGCGCGCGCCAGTGGCGGCAAGCCGCACCCGGGGATCGCCCTGCCGCGCGCGCTGTTCGGTACCGAACGCAAGAACTCGGCCGGCATCGACCTGACGAACGAGGATGCGCTGCGCACGCTGGGGAGCGCGCTGTCGCGCCAGCGTGCTTACCGCGCCGCGCCGCTGATCGCCGGCAAGGTGGAAGGCGCCGCCACGCTGGCCGTCGTCAATCCTGCGCAGCACGCCGATATTGTCGGCCACATCACCGAAGCGTCCCAGGCCGACGTCGAGACCGCCTTGCTGGCCGCCGCCGCGTTTGCCGGCGACTGGAACAACAGCGCGAACCGCGAACGCGCCGCCATCCTCGAGCGCGTGGCCGACTTATTCGAGGAAAACTGCGCCGAGCTGATGGCCCTGGCCGTGCGCGAAGCCGGCAAATCCTTGCCGAACGCGATTGCCGAAATCCGCGAAGCCGTCGACTTCTTGCGTTATTACGGCGCCCAGGTGAAGGATGCGCCGCAAATGCAGGCCTTGGGACCGGTCACCTGCATCAGCCCTTGGAATTTCCCGCTCGCTATTTTTACGGGTCAAGTTGCCGCGGCCCTGGCCGCCGGCAATGTCGTGCTCGCAAAACCGGCCGAGCAGACGCCGCTGATCGCGCAGCGCGCCGTCGCACTGTTTCACGAAGCCGGCATCCCGCGTGCCGCCCTGCAATTGCTGCCGGGCCGAGGCGAAGTCGTCGGCGCCGCCCTCAGCGCCGACGCGCGTGTAAAAGGCCTCATCTTTACGGGCTCGACCGAAGTGGCGCAACTGATCAACCGTACGCTGGCCAAGCGCGCCGACGCCGAGGGCATCGACATTCCCCTGGTCGCGGAAACGGGCGGCCAGAACGCCCTGATCGTCGACTCTTCGGCGCTGCCGGAGCAAGTCGTGCAGGACGTGCTCAGTTCAGCCTTCGACAGCGCCGGCCAGCGCTGCTCGGCGCTGCGGGTATTGTTCCTGCAGCAGGAGATTGCCGATAAGACGATCCAAATGTTAAAGGGTGCGCTCGACGAACTGCGCGTCGGCAGCCCCGACCGCTTGGCGACCGACATCGGTCCCGTCATCGACGCCGAGGCCCAGGGCACGCTGCTGGCCCATATCACGCGCATGCGCGCAACCGCCAGGCAGCATTTCGCGCTCGACTTGCCAGACTCGGTGACGGCGCACGGCAGCTTCGTGGCGCCGACCGTGCTGGAAATCGGTTCCTTGTCGGAACTGAAACAGGAAGTCTTCGGCCCCGTGCTGCACATCGTGCGCTACCGCCGCGCCGATCTGGGCAAGGTGGTCGATGCCATCAATGCGACCGGCTACGGCTTGACCCTGGGCGTGCATTCGCGCATCGACGAAACCATCGATTTCGTCATCACCCGCGCCCACGTCGGCAATATCTACGTCAACCGGAATATCGTCGGCGCCGTCGTCGGCGTCCAGCCATTCGGGGGCGAGGGCAAATCCGGCACCGGTCCGAAGGCGGGCGGTCCGCTGTACATCAAGCGCCTGCAGCGCCAGGCGGCGCCCTTGCCGACCCACGCGAACCGCGCGTATGCGGCACTGTCCGCGCTGCTGGCCTGGGCACGTAACAATGGTCACCAAGACATTTTTGCCCTGGGTGACGCCTATGCGCGCACCCAGCTGAGCGGCACGACATTGGCGTTGCCGGGCCCGACCGGCGAAACGAACCGCCTGTCCTTTGTCCCGCGCGGCGGCGTGCTGTGCGCCGCGCATTCACTGAAGGGCATGCTCAATCAACTGGCAGCGGTGCTGGCAACGGGCAACCGCGCCTTCATCCTGGCCAGCGCGCACATGGTGGTGCCGGAAAACTTGCCGCCGGAGGTGCGCGAGCGCATCCGCTTGATCGGCGCGGCCGAGGTGGGCGACTGCGAAGCCGGCATCGCCCTGATCGAAGCCGGCATGCCGGGCCAGCTGCGCTCGCAGCTGGCGGCCAAGGACGGCGCCATCGTCGGCATCGTCGACACCAGTGCGCAGGCGCCGGTGGCCATCTGGCGCCTGGTGGCGGAACGCGCCGTTTGCATCAACACGACGGCCGCTGGGGGCAACGCAAGCCTGATGACGCTGGGACTGTAATGATGGTGAAGTAAAGGTCGTTCGTTTCGTTCAATGGGAGGAAGACATGTTAGTTGGCGTTCCAAAAGAAATCAAAAACCATGAATACCGGGTCGGCCTGACCCCGCCTTCCGTGCACGAACTGGTCGCACGGGGGCATCAGGTGATTGTCCAGAAGAACGCCGGCGCGGAGATCGGCTTGTCGGACGAGCAATACATGAAGGCCGGCGCCACGATCGTCGACAGCGCGCAAGAAATCTTTGCCCGGGCCGGCATGATCGTCAAAGTCAAGGAACCGCAACCGGGCGAATGCGCGATGCTGCGCGAAGGACAGATTCTGTACACCTATCTGCACCTGGCGCCGGATCCGGAACAGACGGCGGCGCTGGTCGCCTCGAAGGCGGTCTGCATTGCCTACGAAACGATTACCGGCGGCGGCGGCGGCTTGCCGCTGCTTGCGCCCATGAGCGAAGTGGCGGGGCGCATGTCGATCCAGGCCGGCGCGGCCCACCTGGAAAAATCCAAGGGCGGCATGGGACTGCTGCTGGGCGGCGTGCCGGGCGTGGCGCCTGGCCACATCGTCATCATCGGTGCCGGCGTGGTCGGCACCAATGCCTTGCAAATGGCGGTCGGTAGCGGCGCCCGGGTCACGGTGCTCGACAAAAACATCGAGCGCCTGCGCCAGCTCGACCTGGTGTACGGCAACCGCATCGCCACCGTGTATTCGACGGGCCAAGCGATCGAGGAAGCGGTGCTGGCGGCCGATTTGGTCATCGGCGGCGTGCTGGTGCCGGGTGCGGCGGCGCCGAAGCTGGTGACGAAAGCGATGATTTCGCGCATGAAGAAGGGGGCGGTCGTGGTCGACGTGGCGATCGACCAGGGCGGCTGCTTCGAAACGTCGCACGCCACCACCCATGCCGATCCGACCTTCGTCGTCGATGGCGTGGTCCATTACTGCGTGGCGAACATGCCGGGCGCCGTGGCCCGCACCTCGACCTTTGCGCTGAACAACGCCACCATCGGCCATGCCCTGGCCCTGGCAAGCAAGGGCTGGCGCCGGGCCCTGCTGGACGATGCGCATTTGCGCCAGGGGCTCAACGTCTGCCTGGGCAAGGTCACGTATGAAGCGGTCGCGACAGCGCTCGGTTACGACTATGTGCCGGCCGATTCGCTGCTGAAATGAGTCTGCAGGCAAAAACGCCTGACAATGTAAAAGGCATAGCGCGCGGCCACCGATTTTACGAAACGTAAAAAATCGGTGGCCGCGTCTTCATTGGCATTGTCGGAAATGGTCCGCAGCACGGCGCAGGGAACGCCCAGCTCGTGACACACCTGCGCCACCGCCGCTCCTTCCATCTCGACCGCCACCAGGCCCGGCAGGGCCGCATTCAAGTCATTGATATGGGCGCGGTCGTCGACGAACTGGTCGCCGCTGGCAATCAAGCCGCGGTGGATCCGGGGCCGGGTCAAATTGAATGCCGCCCGCTCGCGCGGATCGATCGCATCGACAAAGTCTTCGTCCAGGAAACCGGAGGCCGCTTCCAGCAGGCGCGTGCCCAGCGCGTGGTCGGCCGGGAAATGGGTTAGCCCCGTGAGCGGCACCTCGAAGCGGGGAAACAGGGGGCTGGCATCCATGTCGTGCTGGACCAGCGATTCGGCCACCACGATGTCGCCCACGGCGATCGTCCTGGCGCCGGCACCGGCAACGCCCGTAAAGAGAATGTGGGTAACTCCGAACTTCTCCACAAGCACCGTCGTCGTCACCGCAGCGGCAACCTTGCCAATTCGCGACAGGACGCATACAGCGTCGATTTCCCACAGTCGTCCGACCCAGTAGTCGCGCTGACCATGGATGAGCTTGTGGGGCCCCTGCATGGCCTCCACGAGCCCCTGCTGTTCTTCAGACAGTGCACTGATGATCCCGAGACGCATGATTTTCTTTAAAAACAAGGGCAGTAAGGAGGCGGGAGACCGAGTTCAGCCTGGTTGCATCGTGCTGGACGGGTTTTCCACGCCGTTCACCCTGTTCTCTGTTTACAGTAATAAAGGTATGTATACAAATTGGTAGTGATAGTAAACGCGCAGTTTACTGTGGATAAGAGCGGTTTACTCCACAAGATCAGCGGCTTGCGGCATCACAATCGAGCTGGACAAAGATTGTATCGACCCTGCACCGATGTTGGAGAAAAAAAAGCGGTCCTTCAGTAAACGTCGTTCTGCACATAGGCTCCTGTGGATATGCAGTGGCTTGTCCACAGCCCGCGGGACGCGGCCCGCCGATTTTTGACGACTAGCCGGTTGTTCGCCACGATGGCGTCGCCCGGCTCGATCCATCACCCCGGCCGGCAAGGTGGCCGGACAGGACTTCCTGTTCCATACGCCGACATGGTGTTTCCTGCCAAACCCGAAACCCGTGGATAAATAAAGGGGCTCCCTGGTCGCCGACCGGCGCATGCCGATTTTTGTTGACGGCGCTTGCAAGGTGCACGCCCGATGGCGACGTGCTGGCTTCGCTTTCTTCCTGCCCAACGCTTGCCGCCCCCGAACCCGTGGGCTGGCCCCGGCCAGCGGCTGTCGCCCACCGGTTTTTCACAGCGCGCCTCTGCTATCTATTTAATTAAAAGAGATAGATATAAAAATAGTAGTAGTAGTAAACGCGGCCGTTTACTGTGGATAAAGTGGATTTTCTCCACAGCGTCAATGGCTTACCTGCGTTTCGATGTCGCGTACAAGCGCTGTATCGCGCTTGCACCGAACGTGTACAGATTCTTCAGCGTCGGCACGAACCGGGCTTTTGCACATTCACTCCTGTGGATATGCATGGGTTTGTCCACACCCTGTGCAGGCAGGAAAGCGGCGCTGGCTTGCCGCTTGCTTGGCGGGCAAGAGCGAGGAGGGCCAGGCCCGTGCAGTGACAGACGGGTTCGGCCGGAAGAATTTGACGCCTGGCGCCAACAATTCGAGGGCGGCCATAAAAAAAATTTCCTGTTCCCGCTGCGCTGTACAGGTTTACAACCTACATAGGTATACAACGGTAGTAATAGTGTTAACAAGTGGCCTTTTTTGTGGATAAGTCCGTTAATGAACGCGAAATCATCGGTTTACATGCGGTATAAACCTGTGATGCCGGCTGTATCGACGCCGTGGCAAATCTGGACAAGATGTCGGCGCCACGCCAAAGCCGCGTTTTTGCACAATGCGTTCCTGTGGATATCAATAGGCTTATCCACAGATGAGCTACTGGCGCGAAGTTTACGATCTGGTAAGCTTGGCTTTCTGATTCGACAATGCGGGGGGCGGACATGGGAATCGATGGCTTGTTCCAGGTACCGGTGGTCCAGGGACCGATGGCGGGGGGCGCGTGCACGCCGGAACTGGTTGCCACCGTGTCCGAGGCCGGCGCGCTCGGCGCCTTGCCCTGTTCGCTCCTCGCTCCCGCGACGATCGCACAGCAGGTGGCGCGCATCCGCAGCCTGAGCGAGCGTCCGTTCCTGCTGAATTTTTTCATCCAGAGCAAACCCGAGCCCAGCCGCGCCGAGTTGGAAGGCGCGGTCGAACTGCTGCGCCCGGTATGGGAAAGCCTGGGCTGGGATGGCTTGCCGGTCCCGGCCGCCTGGTGCGAGGATTTCGCGGCCCAGTTCGAGATGCTGCTGAACCTGCGTCCGGCAGCCGCCAGTTTTACCTTCGGCATCCTGGAAGGTGTGCAAGTCGAACGCCTGCATGGGGCCGGTATTCAGGTGATCGGCACCGTCACCACGGTGGAAGAGGCCCTGGCCTGGGAAGCGATCGGCGCCGATGCGGTGGTGGCCTCGGGCATCGAGGCTGGCGGACACCGTGGCACGTTCATCGGACGCCAGGAAGATGCGGTGCTCTCGGGCCCGGAACTGTGGCCGGCGGTCGCGGCGGCCGTCAAGATTCCCGTGATTGCCGCCGGCGGCATCATGAGCGGCGCCGACATCAAGCGGGCGCTGGCGCTGGGGGCGCGCGCCGTGCAGATGGGCACTGCTTTCCTCGTCACCGACGAAGCGGCGCTGCACCCGGCGTACAAGGCGCGCCTGCTGAGCGGGGAAGGGCGCACGCGCCTGACGCGCAGTTTTTCCGGGCGCTATGCACGCGGCCTGGAAAACCGCTTCATGCGGCAGATGCAAGCCGTGGAAGCGCTGGTGCCGCCGTATCCGGTCCAGAATGCGCTCACCGCCAGCATCCGCGCCGCTGCCGCAAAGCAGGGCGACACCGAATTGATGTCGATGTGGGCCGGCACTGAATTTGCGCGGGCGCGGCCGATGCCGGCAGGGAAACTCGTGCAGTTGTTGGCTTCCGAATTGCAGACTTGAGGAGATAGCGTGGAATCGGCTGGAGAATACGACTACATCATCGTGGGGGCCGGTACCGCTGGCTGCGTGTTGGCCAATCGCTTGACGCAAAATCAGCAGGTCGAGGTACTCCTGATCGAAGCGGGCGCGCGCGACGATTACCTCTGGATCCACATTCCCGTCGGTTACCTGCATTGCATCGGCAATCCGCGCACCGACTGGCTGTTCAATACCGAACCGGACGCAGGCCTCGGCGGGCGTGCCCTGATCTATCCGCGCGGCAAAGTACTGGGCGGCAGTTCGTCGATCAACGGCATGATCTACATGCGTGGCCAGAAGGAAGATTACGACCGCTGGGCCGAGGTCAGCGGCGACGATTCCTGGCGCTGGAACGAGGTGCTGCCGCTGTTCAAGAAAAGCGAAGACCACCATCGCGGCGCCAGCGAGGTCCACGGCGCCGGCGGCGAGTGGCGCGTCGAACAGCAGCGGCTATCCTGGAAGATCCTGGACGCCTTCCGCGATGCCGCGGCCGAGGTCGGCATTGGCAAGGTCGACGATTTCAATGGCGGCGACAATGCCGGTAGCGCGTATTTCGAAGTCAACCAGCGGCGCGGGATTCGCTTGAATACCGCAAAGGCCTTCTTGAAGCCGGCCGCGCAGCGCCCGAACCTGACCATCATGACCGGTTGCCACGTCGAGCGCCTGATCGTGGAAACGACGGCAACCGGCGCCGTCTGCCGCGGCGTGCAATTTACCGGCGGCGGGCGCGCCCATAGCGCCAGCGCTCGCCGCGAAACGCTGCTCGCCGCCGGCGCCATCGGTTCGCCTCACATCCTGCAATTGTCGGGCATCGGGGCCGGCGACCACCTGCATCGTCACGGCGTCCAGCCGGTCGTCGAATTGCCTGGCGTGGGCGAAAACTTGCAGGATCATTTGCAACTGCGCATGGTCTACAAGGTGCAGGGCGTGAAAACCCTGAACATAAGCGCCGCCAACTGGTTCGGCAAGATGAAAATCGGACTCGAGTATGCCTTCCTGCGTAGCGGGCCGATGTCGATGGCGCCTTCGCAACTGGGCGCCTTTGCCCGTTCCGGACCCGAGCACGCCACGCCCAACCTGCAATACCATGTCCAGCCCCTGTCCCTGGAAAAATTCGGCGATCCCTTGCACGGTTTCCCCGCGTTCACCGCCAGCGTCTGCGACCTGCGTCCGACCGCGCGCGGGCATGTGCGCCTTGCAACGCACGACAGTTATGCGCCGCCAAAGATCACGCCCAACTACCTCAGTACGCAGGAAGACCGGAAAACAGCGGCCGCCGCGCTGGCACTGACGCGCCGCATCGTCGCCGCCCCGGCCCTGGCGCGCTACCAGCCGCAGGAATTCAAGCCGGGCATCCACTACCGCACCGAGGAAGAACTGGCCGAAGCGGCAGGCTTGATCGGCACCACGATCTTCCATCCGGTAGGCACCTGCAAGATGGGCAAGCCGACCGACCCGGGCGCGGTGGTCGACAGCGCGCTGCGCGTGATCGGGGTCGGCGGCTTGCGCGTGGTCGATGCTTCCGTGATGCCGTTCATTACGTCAGGCAATACGAATGCCCCGACCCTGATGATTGCCGAAAAGGCAGCCGCCCTGATCGTTGGCGCGCAAAAACGCCCTGTGTAATTTTGCACAGGCGGTCTGCGTAAGCGGTGATGTTGTGCTTCCCTGCACAGGTTAGCGTTGTATTGTGTAAAGACCTAATCTGTGTAATATTTGCCAAGTTGTGTTCGACGCAGCACATCCACGCACTGGAGACACGATGGCAGACGTCATTCTTGAAACGAAAAACTTGACCAAAGAGTTCAAGGGTTTTACAGCAGTCAATGATGTCAACCTGCGCGTCCAGCGCGGGCACATCCACGCCTTGATCGGCCCGAACGGCGCCGGCAAGACCACCTGTTTTAATTTGCTGACCAAGTTCCTGGTGCCGACCTCGGGCCAGATCCTGTTCAACGGCCGCGATATCACCGAAGACAAACCGGCGCAGATCGCGCGTCGCGGCATCATCCGTTCGTTCCAGATTTCCGCCGTGTTTCCGCATCTCACCGTGCTGCAAAACGTGCGCATCGGCCTGCAGCGCGAGCTGGGGACGAGTTTTCATTTCTGGCGCAGCGAAGCCTCCCTGTCTTCCCTGAACGAACGTGCCATGGCGCTGCTCGACGAAGTCGACCTGTCCGGTTTTGCCGATACCGTCACCGCCGATTTGCCGTACGGCCGCAAGCGCGCGCTCGAGATCGCCACCACGCTGGCGATGGAACCGGAACTGATGCTGCTCGATGAGCCGACCCAGGGCATGGGCCACGAAGACGTGCACCGCGTGACGGCCCTGATCAAGAAAGTCTCGCAAGGACGCACGATCTTGATGGTCGAACACAATATGAGCGTCGTCGCCGGCATTTGCGACCGCATTTCCGTCCTCCAGCGCGGCGCCATGCTGGCCGAAGGAACGTATGTGGAGGTGTCGAACAATCCACAAGTGATGGAAGCCTACATGGGCACCACCAGCGGCGAACTCGAAGCGGGGCACGCATGACGGCCGCCCTGGAAATTATCGACCTGCAAGCCTGGTATGGCGAATCGCACATCCTGCACGGCATCAGCCTGTCGGTCGCGCAGGGCGAAGTCGTGACCCTGTTAGGCCGTAACGGCGCCGGCCGCACGACGACGCTGCGCGCCATCATGGGATTGACGGGGCGCCGCAGCGGCGTGATCCGCATCAATGGCGTCGAGGCGGTCGGCTTGCCGACCCACCGCATCGCCCACCTCGGCGTCGGTTATTGCCCGGAAGAGCGCGGAATTTTCTCGTCGCTGTCGACCGAGGAAAACCTGATGCTGCCGCCCGCCCTGAAAGGCGGCGGCGCGGCCATGTCGATCGATGAGATCTACGAGATGTTCCCGAACCTGAAAGAGCGCCGCCACAGCCAGGGCACGCGCCTGTCGGGCGGCGAGCAGCAGATGCTGGCGGTGGCGCGCATCCTGCGCACCGGCGCGCGCCTGCTGCTGCTCGACGAGATTTCCGAGGGCCTGGCGCCGGTCATTGTGCAGGGCCTGGCCCGCATGATCACCATGCTCAAGGCGAAGGGCTACACGATCATCATGGTCGAGCAGAATTTCCGCTTCGCCGCGCCCCTCGCGGACCGTTTCCACGTTGTCGAGCATGGCCAGATCGTCGAGACCATCGAGGCGCAAGACCTCCAGGCCCGGATGCCGGTGCTGACCGAACTGCTCGGCGTATAGGCAATGCAGTACTCAGTAAAAAGTACCAATAGCACCATCAACCACAAGAACGGAGACACAATAATGAAACGCACAGCCCTCGCCCTCGCCACCAGCGCCGCCCTGTTCGCCCTGGCCGCTCCCGCCCACGCGCAAATCAGCGGCGATACGATCAAGATCGGCTTGCTGACCGACCTGTCCGGCGTCTATTCCGACGTCGACGGCAATGGCGGCGCCGAAGCCGTGCGCATGGCGATCGCCGACATGGGCGGCGCCGTCAACGGCAAGAAAGTCCAGTTCGTGGTGGCCGACCACCAGAACAAGCCCGACATCGCCGCCTCCAAGGCGCGCGAATGGTTCGACCAGCAAGGCCTCGACATGCTGATCGGCGGCACCAATTCGGGCGCCAACCTGGCCATGGCGAAAATCGCGGCCGAGAAGAAAAAGGTGTTCATTTCGATCGGCGCCGGCACCGCCCAGCTGACCAACGAACAGTGTTCGCCCTACACCGTGCACTACGCCTACGACACCGTGGCGGTGGCGCGCGGCACCGGCTCGGCCGTGCTCAAGCAGGGCGGCAAGAGCTGGTACTTCCTGACTGCCGACTATGCTTTCGGCCAGTCGCTGGAAAAGGACACCACCGAAGTGGTCAAGGCCAACGGCGGCACCGTCCTGGGCAGCGTGAAGCACCCGCTGTCGGCCTCGGACTTCTCGTCCTTCCTGCTGCAGGCGCAAGCGTCCAAGGCACAGGTGCTGGGCCTGGCCAATGCCGGCGGCGACACGATCAACTCGATCAAGGCGGCCAAGGAATTCGGCATCACCCCGGGCATGAAAATCGCCGGCCTGCTGGTGTTCATCAACGACGTCCACACCCTGGGACTGGACGCGACCCAGGGCATGTACCTGACCGATGGCTGGTACTGGGACATGAACGCCGACACCCGCGCCTGGTCGAAGCGTTACTTCGCCAAGATGAAGAAAGAGCCGTCGATGCTGCAGGCGGCCGACTATTCGGCAACGACCCAATACCTGAACGCGGTCAAGGCAATCGGCACCGACGACGCGACCAAGGTCATGGCCAAGCTGAAGTCGACCAAGATCAACGACATGTTCGCCAAGAACGGCGTCATCCGCGAAGATGGGCGCATGGTGCACGACATGTACCTGATGCAAGTGAAATCGAAGGCCGAGTCGAAGTATCCATGGGATTACTACAAGGTCGTCGCGACCATCCCGGGCGAGCAGGCGTTCACCAAGAAGTCCGAGACGAAGTGCGCGGCCTGGAAGTGATGCAGCAAGGCCGCGCATTGCGCGCGGTGTCGTCAGTTTCGCCGTAACGCCAGCGTCGCTTGAACGCGTGGACGGCATAGCCGTCCACCCCTTGTCCCTGCGGTCAGGCAGGGTGGACGGGGCCTCCCGTCCACGCGCGCAACGGGCGCATGCATTGCGGCATGCTTCACCAATTCTCCTTGGCCGGTCCGGCCGCCCCGGCTGACCGCCATCCCGACTTTTTGCTTTGGGTATCTATGGAAATTTTCGGAGTTCCCCTGCAAGCCATGATGAGCCAGCTTCTGCTGGGTCTGGTCAATGGTTCCTTCTATGCGATGCTCTCGCTCGGCCTGGCCGTCATTTTCGGCCTGCTCAACGTCATCAATTTTTCCCACGGTGCGCTGTACATGATGGGGGCCTTCATGGCCTACATCGGCGTCACCGAATACGGCCTGAACTACTGGATGATGCTGGTGCTCGCGCCGCTCGCCGTGGGCCTGTTCGGCATCGTCGTCGAAAAGACGATGCTGCGCTGGCTCTATCAACTCGATCACCTGTACGGCCTGCTGCTGACCTTCGGCATCACGCTGCTGCTCGAAGGCGTGTTCCGCTCCTTCTTCGGCGTCTCCGGCCAGACCCTGAACGTGCCCGAGCAGCTGCAAGGGGCGACCAACCTCGGCTTCATGGTCTTGCCGAACTACCGCGCCTGGGTCGTGGCCGCTTCGCTGACCGTCTGCCTCGGCACCTGGTTCGTGATCGAGAAAACGCGCCTGGGCGCCTACCTGCGCGCCGGTACCGAAAACCCGAAACTGGTGGAAGCCTTCGGCATCAACGTGCCGCGCATGGTCACCCTCACCTACGGTTTCGGCGTCGCCCTGGCCGGCCTGGCGGGCGTGCTGGCGGCACCGGTGATCAACGTCACGCCGCTGATGGGCTCGAACCTCATCATCGTCGTGTTCGCCGTCGTCGTGATCGGCGGCATGGGATCGATTCTCGGCTCGATCATCACCGGCTTGCTGCTGGGGGTGATCGAAGGCTTGACCCGGGTCTTCTATCCGGAAGGCTCGGAGGTCGTCGTGTTCGTGGTCATGGTCATCGTGCTGCTGCTGCGCCCGGCCGGTCTGTTCGGTAAGGAGAAATAAGCGATGAACAAGAAAATCCTGTACGCACTGGCCCTGGCGGTCGCCCTGGCCGCGCCCTTCTTCGGCTATCCGGTGTTCCTGATGAAGCTGCTGTGCTTCGCACTGTTCGCCTGCGCCTTCAACCTGCTGATCGGCTTTACCGGCTTGCTCTCCTTCGGCCACGCCGCCTTCTTCGGCAGCGCCGGCTACACGACCGGCTACCTGCTCTCGAGCGCCGGCCTGCCCACCGAACTGGGCATCCTGGCCGGGGTCGCCGCCAGCGCCGTGCTGGGGCTGGTGATCGGTTCGCTCGCGATCCGCCGCCAGGGCATTTATTTTTCGATGATCACCCTGGCCCTGGCGCAGATGGTGTACTTCGCCGCCCTGCGCGCCCCGTTCACGCACGGTGAGGACGGCTTGCAAGGCGTGCCACGCGGCAAACTGCTGGGCATGATCGACTTGTCCAACGACCTGACCTTGTACTACGTGGTGCTGGCGATCGCCGTCGGCGGCTTCGCCCTGATCAACCGCACGGTGCACTCGCCCTTCGGCCAGGTGCTCAAGGCGATCAAGGAAAACGAGCCACGCGCCATTTCTTTGGGTTACGACGCGGATCGCTACAAGCTGCTCGCGTTCGTGCTCTCAGCGGCCCTTACAGGCCTTGCAGGGGCTACCAAGACGCTGGTGCTGGGCTTTGAAACCCTGACCGACGTGCACTGGACCATGTCGGGCCTGGTAGTGCTGATGACCCTGGTGGGCGGGATGGGCACCATGGCCGGCCCGATCATCGGCGCCTTCATCATCGTGGCGCTGGAAAACAAGCTCGGTGAAGTCGGCAATTTTCTGGCCGAAACGACCGGCATCGGCTGGTTCTCGACCCTGGGCGAATCGGTGGGCATGGTCACCGGCTTGATCTTCATCGTCTGCGTGCTGCTGTTCCGCCGCGGTATCGTCGGAGAAATCGGCGCGCTGCTGGAACGGATGGGGAAAAAGGCGCCCGACGCCGCCAACCGTGTCGCGGCCCCGGCCGACCGGGAAACGGCATGAAGCAAGCGTCCCTGCGCCTGAACGTGAATGGCCTGCACCTGCAGGTCCAGAGCGTGGGCCAGGGACCCGCGGTCGTGCTGCTGCACGGCTTTCCGGATACCCACGTCGTCTGGCGCAAGCAGGTCGCGCCGCTGGTGGCGGCGGGTTTCCGGGTCCTCGCGCCCGACCTGCGCGGGCATGGCGGCAGCGACGCGCCGCTCGCCATCGACGCCTACCGCCTGGACCACCTGTGCGCCGACGTGATCGCCATGCTCGACCTGCTCGGCATCGAGCGCGCGCGCGTGGTCGGACACGATTGGGGCGCGGTGATCGGCTGGCTGCTGTGCATGCAGGCGCCGCAGCGCATCGTGCAATACGTGGCGCTGTCGGTCGGCCACCCGGCCGCGCTGGCGCGCGCCGGCCTGCTGCAATACTTGCGATCGAGCTACATCATGTGGTTGTTGCCGCCCGGATTGGCCGAGCGTGCACTGCTGGCCGGCGATGGCTATCTGCTGGAGCGCTTGACGACCGACCGCGCCCAGGTCAGCCACTGGAAACGCAGCATGCGCGAGCCGGGCCGCATGACGGCGGCTTTGAATGTTTACCGTGCGAACATTCCGCGCGGCATCGTGCATGGCCATCGCCAGACGCCTGTGCAGGTGCCGTCCATGGGCGTCTGGAGCAGCGGCGACCCGTTTCTGGGCGAAACCCAGATGCGCGACTCGGCGCGCTATGTGGCCGGCCGCTTCCGCTACGAACGCGTCGAGTGCGCCGACCACTGGTTGCAAGTGTGCGCCCCCGAGCAAGTGAATGCCTTGCTGCTCGACTTCTTTGGCGTCCCCGCCACGACAGCTTGACTACAGCGCTGCGGCGTAGATCGCGCGTGCATCGGCGCGGGTGAGCGGGCGCGGGTTATTCCCGAGCAGGCGGGTTTGCAGCATGGCGTCGTCCGCCAGCCGGTCCAGGTCGGCCTCGGCTATCCCCATGTCTTCCAGCCGCGTCTGGATACCCGTGCGCGCGGCGATCTGCTGCATCGCAGCAATCAAGAGCTCGGTCTTGGCTTCGGCACTGCCCACGCAGCCTGGCACGACGATGTCGGCCAGTTCGGCATACAAGGGCGCCGCGTGCGAGGCATTAAAGCGCAGCACATGGGGCAGCACCAGCGAATTCGACAACCCGTGCGGGACGTGGAAGATGCCGCCGATCGGGTAGGCGAGGGCGTGCACGGCCGCCACCGGTGCATTCGAGAAGGCCTGGCCCGCCAGGCAGGCGCCGAGCAGCATCGCTTGCCGCGCTGCCAGGTTGGCGCCATCTTCGACCGCCGTCATCAGGTTGGCCGACAGGAGTCGCAGCGCTTCGCGTGCCAGGTTGTCCGACAGCGGATTCTTCTTGTGCTTGCTGGTGTAAGCCTCGATCGCATGCACCATCGCATCGATGCCGGTGGCCGCCGTCACCAGGGGCGGCAAGCCCAGCGTCAGACCGGCGTCGAGCAGGGCCAGGTCCGCATACAGCTGGGGAGCGACGACGCCCATCTTGGTCGTCGCGCCGGTGGTGACGATGGCGATGTTCGTCACCTCGGAACCGGTGCCGGCCGTGGTCGGTACCTGGACCAGTGGCAGGCGCTGGCCACGGACGTTGCCGATCCCATACACCTGCGCCAGGGTTTGCTCGCTGGCGGCAAGGACCGCGACCAGTTTGGCCACATCCATCGAACTGCCGCCACCGAAGCCGATCACCAGGTCGACGCCATTGGTGCGCGCGCAGCCGACGGCGTCGAGCACCACCTGCTCGGGCGGATCGGCGACGACCTCCGAAAAGAGATCGACCGACAAGCCGTGTGCAAGCAGGCTGGCTTGCGCCGGCGCGAGCAGGCCGGTACGCAGGAAGCCGGCATCGGTGACGATCAGGGCGCGGCGCGCGTCCGGAAAACGCTCGGCGACCTGCTCCCCCAGGCGGGCGGCGGCGCCCGCTTCCGACACGATGCTGGCCACGGTGTTGAAGGCAAAGGCAGTCATGGTCTCCCCGGATTCGTTCGAATAGTGGAGCCAGCTTACACCAGAAATGGCAGGCTTGAGGGCAGGGTACCGCCGAGTTGCCGTACAATTTCGCTTCGAAAACAGGACGGGAACAGCAGGTGATGATCGACTTCGTATGGCTCGGCGGCGCAGCCTTTCTTGCCGGGCTGGTGGACGCCGTGGTGGGGGGTGGCGGCTTGATCCAGGTGCCCGCGATCTTTTCCTTCTTGCCGAAAGAAGCGCCTGCGACGCTGCTCGGCACGAACAAGCTGGCCAGCATTTGTGGCACCAGCGCAGCGGCCGTGAACTATGCCCGCCGCGTGCGCGTCGCGTGGAGTACGGCGGCGCCGGCGGCCGTCGCGGCATTTGCCTTGTCCTTTGCCGGCGCCTGGACCGTGACCCGGGTACCGGGCGACTTCGTGCGCAGCCTGCTCCCGTTCGTGTTGCTGGCCGTTGCCTTTTACACGTTTCGCAAGAAGGACCTGGGCAAGGTGCATGCGCCCGTCCACAGCGGGACGGCCGAGCGCTGGTGGGCGATCGGCATTGGCGCTGCCATCGGCTTCTACGATGGTTTCTTTGGGCCAGGGACGGGCAGCTTTTTGATTTTTTTGTTCGTGCGTTGTTTCGGCTTCGATTTTCTCAGCGCTTCGGCGGCCGCGAAAATCGTGAATGTTGCATGCAACCTGTCGGCGCTGATGTGGTTTGGCTACAGCGGTCATTTGTTGTGGCAGCTGGGTTTGTTGATGGCCGCGTGCCAGATTGGCGGTTCGTTAATCGGCACGCGCCTTGCGATGAGGTACGGCAGCGCGTTCGTACGTCAATTGTTCCTGGTCGTGGTATCGACGCTGATCGTCAAAACCGGCGTCGATGCGGCGACGCGCTTGGCAGGCTAGATTGTTTCACGTGGAACCGAGCCGAATGGGCACACGCCGTCCGGCTTTTTTTACCCTCGACATCATGGAGGCTACCCGGATTGTTTCACGTGAAACAGCGCTCGGTCGCAATCCGGTGTGTTCCACGTGAAACAAAAGGCTCGCTGTTTTTTGGCCGCGCTGAGTTCAGGCGCACAAAAGATCCTATAATCGCGCATTAGCCTTCCTCGCCTTACACCTCCATCATGCTATTTCCAACTGAATTCGACGTGATCGTCGTCGGCGGCGGCCATGCCGGCACCGAGGCTGCACTCGCGTCCGCACGCATGGGGCAGAAGACGCTGCTCCTTACCCACAACATCGAAACCCTCGGCCAGATGTCTTGCAATCCGTCCATCGGCGGCATCGGCAAGGGCCACCTGGTCAAGGAGGTCGACGCCCTCGGTGGCGCCATGGCCATTGCCACGGACGAGGCCGGCATCCAGTTCCGCATCCTGAATTCGTCGAAGGGCCCGGCCGTGCGTGCCACGCGCGCCCAGGCCGACCGCATCCTCTACAAGGCAGCGATCCGTTCGCGCATCGAGAACCAGCCGAACCTGTGGCTGTTCCAGCAGGCGGTGGACGACCTGATGGTCGAGGGCGACCGTGTCGTCGGTGCCGTGACCCAGATCGGACTGCGATTCCGTGCCCGCGCCGTGGTGCTCACGGCCGGTACTTTCCTGGACGGGAAGATTCACGTCGGCCTGCAAAACTACACGGCCGGGCGCGCTGGCGACCCGGCAGCCGTCTCCCTGTCGAGCCGACTGAAAGAATTGAAGCTGCCGCAAGGGCGCTTGAAAACCGGCACGCCGCCGCGCATCGATGGACGCAGCATCGATTTCTCGCGGCTGGCCGAGCAACCGGGCGACCTCGATCCGGTGCCGGTGTTCTCCTATATGGGCAATGCCGCCATGCATCCGAAGCAAGTGCCTTGCTGGGTGACGCATACGAATGCCCGGACCCACGACATCATCCGCAACGGTCTCGACCGCAGCCCGATGTACACCGGCGTGATCGAAGGCGTCGGCCCGCGCTATTGTCCCTCGATCGAAGACAAGATCCACCGCTTTTCCTCCAAAGAATCGCACCAGATTTTCCTGGAACCGGAAGGGCTCACGACGCACGAAATCTATCCGAACGGGATATCGACCAGCCTGCCGTTCGACGTGCAACTGGCCCTGGTGCGCTCGATGCAAGGCATGGAAAACGCGTTCATCCTGCGCCCGGGCTACGCCATCGAATACGATTATTTCGACCCGCGCGCCCTGAAGGCGTCGCTGGAAACGAAATCGATCCGCGGCCTGTTTTTCGCCGGCCAGATCAATGGCACGACCGGCTACGAGGAAGCCGCCGCCCAGGGGCTCTTGGCCGGCATGAACGCCGCCTTGCAAACACAGGGGCAAGAGGCCTGGACGCCGGGCCGTTCCGAAGCCTATCTGGGGGTGCTGGTCGACGACCTGACCACCCAGGGCGTGGCCGAACCCTACCGGATGTTTACCAGCCGCGCCGAATACCGCTTATCGCTGCGCGAAGACAATGCCGACATGCGCCTGACGGAAATCGGCCGCAAGCTCGGGGTCGTCGGCGACGTCCAATGGGAAGCTTTCGAACGCAAGCGCGAAGCGGTGGCGCGTGAACTGGAGCGGCTGCGTTCGACCTGGGTCAACCCGCGCATCCTGGCGGCAGCCGAATCGCAGCGCGTCGTCGGCCAGGCCCTCGAACGCGAGTACAACCTGGCCGATCTGCTGCGCCGCCCGGCGGTTGCCTATCCGACCCTGATGACGATGCAGGGCGTCGAAGGGCAGGCGCTGGCCGGCCCCGGCGTGGAAGATCCGGCAGTCCAGGAGCAAGTCGAAATCCAGCTGAAATACGCCGGCTATATCGAGCGCCAGGCGCGCGAAGTCGAACGCCACGACCATTATGAAAACCTGAAATTGCCGGAAAACCTGGCCTACCTGGACATCACGGCGCTCTCGTTCGAGGTGCGCCAGAAGCTCGACAGGCAGCGCCCGGAAACCCTGGGCCAGGCGTCGCGCATCTCTGGCGTGACGCCGGCAGCGATTTCCCTGCTGCTGGTCCACCTGAAAAAACGCGGCGCCAGCGGGTTTGCGGCGATGCCAGCCAGCAACGAGGAGGGCGCACAGTGAAGGGTTTTGACCGCGAGAAACTGATGCACGTCCTGAGCGACGGCATCGACGAGATGGATTTGCCACTGTGGGCGGCCCAGCGCGAACAATTGATGGATTACCTGGCCCTGATGGCCAAGTGGAACGGCGTCTACAACCTCACCTCGCTGCGCGACCCGCTGCAGATGGTCACCCATCACCTGCTCGATTCGCTGGCCGCCGTGCCGGCGTTCGCGCACGCCAGGCAGGTGCTCGACGTCGGCGCAGGGGGCGGCTTGCCCGGCATCGTGCTGGCGATCGCGCGGCCCGAGTTGCAGGTCTCCCTGATCGACACCGTGCACAAGAAAACCGCCTTCCTCACGCAGGTCAAGGCCGAGCTGGGATTGAAAAACGTCACCGTCTACACGATGAAGGTGCAGGATTTGACAGCGGGGCCCTTCGACGTCATCACCTCGCGCGCCTTTGCCGACCTCTCCGATTTCGTCACCTGGTCGGGACACCTGCTGGCCGAGGGCGGGCAATTCATCGCCTTGAAAGGCACGGCGCCGAGCGAGGAGCAGGAAAGGCTGCCAGGCGCATGGAAGGTGACGGAATCACGGCCGATACGGGTGGCGAAACTGGAAGCGGAGCGGCACCTGGTTTTCATCGAACGAGCTGAACAAACATCCTAACAATATAAATGGTTTATACCGTTTATTTCATATAAACCGAACTAATGGTTTATTTAATATGAACGGTACGACTTTGATTGTCGCGTCCGGAAAGAACAGATGGCAAAGATATTTTGTGTTGCAAACCAGAAGGGCGGCGTCGGCAAGACGACCACCAGCGTCAACCTGGCGGCCGGCCTGGCCAAGCTGGACCAGCGCGTGCTGCTGGTCGACCTCGACCCGCAGGGCAATGCGACCATGGGCGCCGGCATCAATAAGGCGTCCCTGGAGGCGTCCACCTACCAGGTGCTGCTGGGCGAGGCCGAAGTGACCGATGCGCGCCAGCGCTCGGCGGCGGGGCGCTTCGACGTGCTGCCGGCCAACCGCGAGCTGGCCGGCGCCGAAGTCGAGATGGTCGAACTCGATCACCGCGAGCGCAGGCTCAAGCACGCCCTGGCGAGCGTCGATGCCGACTACGATTTCATCCTGGTCGATTGCCCGCCAGCATTGTCGATGCTGACCTTGAACGGCCTGTGCGCCGCGCACGGCGTGATCATCCCGATGCAATGCGAGTACTACGCACTCGAGGGCCTGTCGGATCTGGTCAACACGATCAAGAAAGTGCACGCCAACCTGAACACGGACTTGAAAATCATCGGCTTGCTGCGCGTGATGTTCGATCCGCGCATGACCTTGTCGCAGCAAGTCTCGGCCCAGCTCGAACAGCATTTCGGCGGCAAGGTCTTCAAGACGATCATCCCGCGCAACGTGCGCCTGGCCGAAGCGCCTTCGTATGGCGTACCGGGGGTGAACTTCGATCCGTCCTCGAAAGGCGCCCAGGCCTATATCGCGTTCGGGGCCGAAATGGTCGAACGCATCAAGACAATGTAATCAATCACTGAGCACAGAGAGTTATCCACAATGGCGACGAAAAAACTCAAGGGCCTCGGCCGCGGTCTCGATGCATTGCTCGGCGGGGACATGGACGACGTACCCGCTGCCCCGGGGGCACCGTCTTCGCTTGCGCTATCGACGCTGCAGGCGGGCAAATACCAGCCGCGTACCCGGATGGACGAGGGGGCCTTGAACGAGCTGGCCGCCTCGATCAAGACCCAGGGCATCATGCAGCCGGTGCTGGTGCGTCCGGTCGCGGGCGGCCGCTATGAAATCATCGCCGGCGAGCGCCGCTTCCGTGCGGCCCAGCTCGCGGGCCTGGAAGAAATCCCGGTGCTGGTGCGCGAAGTCGACGACCAGGCTGCCGCGGCAATGGCCCTGATCGAGAACATCCAGCGCGAAGACTTGAATCCGCTCGAAGAAGCCCAGGGCATCGCGCGCCTGATCTCGGATTTCGATTTCACCCACGAACAGGCCGCCACCGCCGTCGGCCGGTCGCGCAGCGCGGTATCGAACCTGCTGCGCCTGGTGAACCTGGCGCAGCCCGTGCAGACCATGCTGATGGCGGGCGACATCGACATGGGCCATGCGCGCGCACTGTTGTCAGTGGACAATGCCAGCCAGATTGCGCTCGCCAACCACGTCGTCGCCAAACGCCTGTCGGTACGCGAGACCGAAAAACTGGTGGCGCGTGCACTGGAGGAGCAGGCCAGTTCCGCCAACGCGCCGCGCGCCAAGGACAAGCCGGGAGATATCGTGCGCCTGGAAGAGGAACTGTCGGACAAGCTGGCCACGCCGGTCGCATTCAAGATGGGGGCGAAGGGCAAGGGCCAGATGATCATCGACTTTGCCGATCTCGATATTCTCGAAGGCGTGCTGGCGCGATTGCGCGCGTGAGCCTCGCAAGGCCTGCCTGCCGTGGATAAGCGTGTGGACAAGGCTGTGCGCATCGATGTGGGTGCTTGTGGAAAAGGGGGGGCAAGACGCTGCGACGCCGGACGCGCGTCCTCACTCTCCCCGGCCGCGATCGCGGCACCCGGCTTCAAAAGCAGGCGCCCAAGGGCTTCGCCCGCAATCTCCACCCTGCAACACCGGCCACAGCAGGCGCTATCGGGTCAACGAACCGTGGATAAACCTGTGGACAAGCATGTCGACAGCGGGTGTGCACGCTGTGGGCAGCCGGTGGACAATGGCCTCCAGCAGGGCCGCTGCGCGCACCAAAACCGAGCAGCCTCCAAGCCGTCCATGTGGCTCGGCGAGCAATAAAACCGGCGCATAGCAGCAAGCCGGGCGTTTCCTCCAATACAACATAAAAACGCGGCTGCCGTCGCATTCGGCGGCGTCATCCATGTCACCACGTCTGTATCTCTTGCCGCGAACTACCGCGAAAATCAGCGTTTAACACAATATTTGTGTGACATTTCGCGCTACTGTCCTACACCGAACACAGCCGGAATTGTTTGACTCCGATGCACTAACGAACTTATAATCCCGCTGATTCATGTAATTACCACACCGTAACTCGTTACAAATGGCCAAGGCAGAAGAATAAAAATGTTGCGCCTGGTCTCCCTGCAATTAATTGCAACAGCAGTCGTCGGCGTGCTCGCCGCCCTGTTGGGGGGATGGGCTGCGATGTTCTCGGCGGTACTCGGTGGAATTTGTTGTGTCGTGCCCAACGGCATCATGGCGGCGCGGCTGTTCGCCAGCGCGCAAAAGGCGGGCGGGGCTAATCCTGCAACGTTTTTCATCTGGGAATTTATTAAGATTGCCCTGACGGTTGCCCTGTTATGGATGACCGCCACGCTGTACCACGACCTGAACTGGCTGGCGCTGATCGCCGGGTTCGTCGTGTCGCTGAAAAGTTACATATTCTTACTATTTAGGCACTGATATGACGACAACCGTAGAAGGCGCAGCAAATCACGCGCCCACCGCATCAGAGTACATCAAGCACCACCTGGGTCACCTGTCGAACCATCACCAGAATGGACCGGTCGATTTTTCGATCCTCCACTATGACACCATCTTCTGGTCGGTCCTGATGGGCGTGATCGGTTGCCTGCTCATGTGGACGGCCGCGCGCCGCGCCACTGCCGGCGTGCCCGGCCGTTTCCAGGCTGCCGTCGAGATCGTCGTGGAGATGGTCGACAACCAGGCCAAGTCCATCGTCCACGGTGACCGCAGTTTCATCGCCCCGGCAGCCCTGACCGTGTTCGTCTGGGTTGCCCTGATGAACTCGCTGGACTTCCTGCCGGTCGACCTGTTCTCGGAAGCCTTCAAATGGCTTGGCGTCGAGCACGTGTTCCCGTATCACCGCGTCGTGCCGACCGCCGACCTGAACGGCACCATCGGCATCTCGCTCGGCGTGCTGGTCCTGATGATTTACTACGGCATCAAGATCAAGGGCTTCGGCGGCTGGATCCACGAACTGTTCGCAGCCCCGTTCGGCATCTACATGGCGCCGTTCAACCTGCTCCTGAACATCATCGAATACGCAGCAAAAATGGTGTCGCTCGGTATGCGACTGTTCGGCAACATGTTTGCCGGTGAGCTGCTGTTCCTCTTGATCGCCTTGCTTGGCTCGGCGGCAACCGTCTTCGGTTTCGTCGGCCACGTGATTGCCGGCTCGATCTGGGCGATCTTCCACATCCTGATCGTATTCCTGCAGGCATTCATCTTCATGATGCTGACGCTGGTGTACCTCGGTCAGGCCCACGAAGGCCACTGATCGGCGCAGCTAGCATCGAACAGAATAGTAGTAGTAACGAAGTAGTAGTTTTTAATCTAGCTTTTTTTAAATTCACTTTTTGGAGTAATCATGACTGACCTTTCTTTTGTTGCACTGGCTTGCGGTTTGATCATCGGCCTGGGTGCTATCGGTGCTTGTATCGGTATCGCTATCATGGGCGGTAAATACCTCGAAGCTTCTGCACGTCAGCCAGAACTGATGAACACCCTGCAAACCAAGATGTTCCTGCTGGCCGGCCTGATCGACGCGGCATTCCTGATCGGCGTCGGTATCGCCATGCTGTTCGCTTTCGCGAACCCGTTCGTCGCCGGCTAAGACAACGCATTTCAGGTAATGAAGGGCCGAACCATCGCGGTTCGGCATCCGTTTTTGTGAGAAGGAAAATACCGTGAACCTTAACGCAACTCTGTTTGCCCAGTTCGCTGTCTTCTTCATCCTCGCGATGTTCACGATGAAATTCGTGTGGCCTCCGCTGATGAAAGCGCTCGACGAGCGCGCCGAGAAGATCGCCAATGGGCTGGCCGCCGCCGACCGTGGCAAGGCCGACCTGGCTGCCGCCGAAAAGCGCGTGCAGGCCGAACTGGCCGGTGCCCGCGACGAAGGCCAGAAGCGCATTGCCGACGCCGAAAAGCGTGCCCAGATGATCATCGACGACGCCAAGAAGACGGCCGCCGAGGAAGCCGCCCGGATCGTCGCCGCCGCCCGCGCCGACGCCGAGCAGCAAGTGACGCGCGTGCGCGAAGAACTGCGTGGCCAGGTCGCTGCCCTGGCAGTGCAAGGCGCCGAGCAGATCCTCAAGCGCGAAGTGAACGCAGAAGCGCACGCCGCCCTGCTGTCGCAACTCTCGACCGAGCTGTAATCATGGCCGAACTCGCAACCGTCGCCCGTCCCTACGCCGAAGCGCTGTTCCGTGTCGCCCAACAAGGCGACATGGCAGCCTGGTCCGAACTGGTGTCCGAACTGGCACAAGTCGGGGCCAACCCTGATGTGCAGGCGTTTGCCGCCAACCCGAACCTGGCCGCTCCCGACCTGGTCGCCGCCCTGGCCTCGCTGGTCAAGGCGCCGGTCACCCCGGAGGCAACGAACTTCCTGACGATGCTGGCTGAAAATGGCCGGATCGCGCTGCTGCCGCAAATCGGCGCGCAGTTCCAGGTGCTCAAAAATACCCAGCTCGGTGCCGCCGATGCGGACATCGCCAGCGCGTTTGCCCTGAGCGATGCCCAGGTGGCCGGGCTGGTCGCTGCGCTGGAAAAGAAATTTGGCCGCAAGCTGAACCCGACCGTCACCGTCGACCCGTCGCTGATCGGTGGCGTGCGCGTGCTGGTCGGTGATGAAGTGCTCGATACCTCGGTACGCGCCAAGCTGCAGCAGATGCACGCTGCCCTGGTCGCGTAAGCGCACGGCGCACCCGAACTTTCACGTCTGGCCGGCATCTCAGTCCTTGCCTACGCATCAAGAAACTATTAGGAGTTAGCACTCATGCAACTTAATTCATCTGAAATCAGCGAACTGATCAAGAGCCGCATCCAGGGCCTCGAAGGTTCGGCTGACGTTCGCAATCAAGGCACGGTGATTTCCGTCGCCGACGGTATCTGCCGGATCCACGGTCTGTCGGACGTGATGCAGGGCGAGATGCTGGAATTCCCGGGCAACACCTTCGGCCTGGCCATGAACCTCGAGCGCGACTCGGTCGGTTCGGTCATCCTGGGTGCATACGAGCACATCTCGGAAGGCGACATCGTCAAGACCACCGGCCGCATCCTGGAAGTGCCGATCGGTCCCGAACTGCGTGGCCGCGTGGTCAACGCCCTCGGCCAGCCGATCGACGGCAAGGGTCCGATCGCCACCACCTTGACCGCCCCGATCGAAAAGATCGCGCCAGGCGTCATTGCGCGCGAATCGGTCTCGCAGCCGATGCAGACCGGCATCAAGTCGATCGATGCGATGGTGCCGATCGGCCGTGGCCAGCGCGAGCTGATCATCGGCGACCGCCAGACCGGCAAGTCGGCCGTGGCCGTCGATGCGATCATCAACCAGCGCGGCCAGAACGTGACCTGCGTGTATGTCGCGATCGGCCAGAAGGCCTCGACGATCAAGAACATCGTGCGCTCGCTCGAGCAGCACGGCGCGATGGAATACACGATCGTCGTCGCCGCTTCCGCATCGGAATCGGCCGCCATGCAATACATCTCGGCCTATTCCGGCTGCGCGATGGGTGAATACTTCCGCGACCGCGGCCAGGACGCCCTGATCGTGTACGACGATCTGTCGAAGCAGGCTGTCGCCTACCGCCAGATTTCGCTGCTGCTGCGCCGTCCACCGGGCCGCGAAGCTTACCCGGGCGACGTGTTCTACCTGCACAGCCGCCTGCTCGAACGCGCGGCACGCGTGAACGCCGACTACGTGTCGCACTTCACCAACGGCGAAGTCACCGGCAAGACCGGCTCGCTGACCGCGCTGCCGATCATCGAAACGCAAGCGGGCGACGTCTCGGCCTTCGTGCCGACCAACGTCATTTCGATTACCGACGGCCAGATCTTCCTGGAGACCTCGCTGTTCAACGCCGGTATCCGTCCCGCGATCAACGCCGGTATTTCGGTGTCGCGCGTCGGTGGCGCCGCCCAGACCAAGGTCATCAAGAACCTGTCGGGCGGTATCCGTACCGACCTGGCGCAGTACCGTGAGCTCGCCGCGTTCGCGCAGTTCGCATCGGACCTGGACGAATCGACCCGCAAGCAGCTCGACCGTGGCGCGCGCGTGACCGAGCTGCTCAAGCAGCCGCAATACTCGCCGCTGCCGATCTCGCTGATGGCTGCATCGCTGTTCGCCGTCAACAAGGGCTACTTCGACGACATCGAAGTCAAGAAAGTGCTGCCGTTCGAAGCTGGCCTGCACGGCTACCTGAAGACCAAGCAGGCTGCGCTCCTGTCGAAGATCGAAGAAACCAAGCAACTGGACAAGGACGCCGAAGCAGCACTCGCCGCCGCCATTGCTGATTTCAAAAAATCCGGCGCATTTTAAATAAAAATGGATAGTCCGGCACTGCATCGTTGAATGCAGTGCCGGATACCGGAAGGAGTAAGGACTCATGGCAGTAGGCAAAGAGATTCGTGGCAAGATCAAGAGCGTAGAGAATACGAAGAAGATCACCAAGGCGATGGAAATGGTCGCCGCATCGAAAATGCGCAAGGCGCAGGACCGGATGCGCGCCGCCCGTCCCTACAGTGAAAAAATCCGGAACATCACCGCCAATCTGGCCGGCGCAAACCCGGAGTACACGCACGTGTTCATGGCACAAGCCAAGCACGTGCAGGCAAAAGCTGTCGGCTTCATCGTCGTCACGACCGACAAGGGTCTGTGCGGCGGCATGAACACCAACATCCTGCGCCAGGTGACGCTCAAGTCGAAGGAATTCGACGCAGCGGGCAGCCGTATCGAGGCTGTTGCCATCGGCAACAAGGGCCTCGGCTTCCTGAACCGCGTCGGCGTGCCGATCGTGTCGCATGCGACGCAAATCGGCGACACCCCGCACCTGGACAAGCTGATCGGCCCGATCAAGGTCATGCTCGACGCATACCAGGATGGCCAACTCGACGCCGTCTACCTGTGCTACACCAAGTTCATCAACACGATGAAGCAGGAACCGGTGATCGAACAGCTGCTCCCGTTGCCGGCCAAGCACCTGGAAGCGGAAACCGGATCGATTTCGTGGGATTACATCTACGAACCGGAACCGCAAGTCGTGATCGACGAGCTGCTGGTGCGTTATGTCGAGGCCCTGGTCTACCAGGCCGTCGCGGAAAACCTGGCGTCCGAGCAGTCGGCGCGCATGGTCGCGATGAAAGCGGCAAGCGACAACGCAGGCAGTGTCATCGGCGAGCTGAAGCTGATCTATAACAAGACCCGCCAGGCAGCGATTACCAAAGAACTCTCCGAGATCGTCGCCGGTGCGGCAGCGGTCTAAATAAGAATTTAATCATATCTGAAGGAACGAACATGGCTGATGGCAAAATCGTTCAGTGTATCGGCGCAGTGGTTGACGTGGAATTCCCGCGTAACGCCATGCCGAAAGTTTTCGACGCACTGAAAATGGCAGGCTCCGAACTGACCCTGGAAGTACAACAGCAGCTCGGCGACGGCATCGTCCGTACCATTGCGCTGGGCAGCTCCGAAGGCCTGCGTCGCGGCATGATGATCCAGAACACCGGCGCCCCGATCATGGTGCCGGTCGGCGTCGCAACGCTCGGCCGCATCATGGACGTGCTGGGCAATCCGATCGACGAATGCGGCCCGGTCAGCAACGCGCGCATGGCATCGATCCACCGCACCGCGCCTGCCTACGATGAGCTGTCGCCATCGCAAGACCTGCTCGAAACCGGCATCAAGGTCATCGACCTGGTCTGCCCGTTCGCCAAGGGCGGCAAGGTCGGCCTGTTCGGCGGCGCCGGCGTCGGCAAGACCGTCAACATGATGGAACTGATCAACAACATCGCCAAGGCGCACTCGGGTCTGTCCGTGTTCGCCGGCGTCGGTGAGCGTACCCGCGAAGGCAACGACTTCTACCACGAGATGGCGGACGCCAAGGTCGTCGACCTGGAAACGCCTGAAAACTCGAAAGTCGCGATGGTCTACGGCCAGATGAACGAACCGCCAGGCAACCGCCTTCGCGTCGCGCTGACCGGCCTGACCATGGCCGAAGCCTTCCGCGATGAGGGTAAAGACGTTCTGTTCTTCGTCGACAACATTTACCGCTTCACCCTGGCCGGTACCGAAGTCTCGGCACTGCTGGGCCGTATGCCGTCGGCGGTGGGTTACCAGCCTACCCTGGCCGAAGAGATGGGCCGCCTGCAAGAGCGCATCACCTCGACCAAGACCGGTTCGATCACCTCGATCCAGGCCGTCTACGTCCCTGCCGATGACTTGACCGACCCGTCGCCGGCGACCACCTTCGCCCACCTCGATTCGACCGTCGTTCTGTCGCGTGACATCGCCTCGCTCGGTATCTACCCTGCGGTCGACCCGCTCGACTCGACCTCGCGCCAGCTCGACCCGCTCGTCGTCGGCCAGGAACACTACGACACCGCGCGCGCCGTCCAGGGCACCCTGCAGCGCTACAAGGAACTGCGCGACATCATCGCCATTCTGGGTATGGACGAACTGGCGCCGGAAGACAAGCTGCTGGTTGCACGTGCTCGCAAGATGCAGCGTTTCCTGTCGCAGCCATTCCACGTCGCTGAAGTGTTTACGGGCGCGCCGGGCAAGTACGTTTCGCTGAAAGACACGATCAAGGGCTTCAAGATGATCGCATCGGGCGAACTGGACCACCTGCCGGAGCAAGCGTTCTACATGGTCGGCACCATCGAAGAAGCGGTCGAAAAAGCCAAGAAACTGGCTGCCTAAGTCGGCGTCTTCAACCTGAAGGACACACATGGCAAACACAATTCACGTTGACGTGGTCTCGGCGGAAGCGCAAATCTTCTCCGGAGAAGCAACCTTCGTCGCGTTGCCGGGAGAAGCGGGCGAGCTGGGTATCTACCCGAAGCACACCCCGCTGATCACGCGCATCCGCCCGGGTGCGGTACGCATCGAGAAGGCCGACGGCGGCGAAGAGTTCGTCTTCGTGGCCGGCGGTATCCTCGAAGTGCAGCCGAACGGCGTGACGGTCCTGGCCGACACCGCCATCCGCGGCGGCGACCTGGACGAAGCGAAAGCGACCGCGGCCAAGCAGGCGGCCGAAGAACTGATGCAGTCGCAGGAGTCGAAGATCGACTACGCGAAAGCGCAGGCCGAACTGGCCTCGGCGATTGCCCAGCTGGCGGCGATCCAGCGCTTGCGTTCGCGCGGTCGCTGATTCTTCAAGCGGTGAGCAAGAAAGGCAGGGCTGCGGCCCTGCCTTTTTTTATGGACGCGTCCGGCGCGCCGCTGGCTGCTGTCGCAAGCGCAGCGCGACTTGCTTGTGGAAATATCCGCTCTGCACGTAGCGGTACAGGTGCGCTCCCGGCCACACGGTCTTGTCCGCATGGTCGCGGTGGCTGGCGATGTGCGCGACCGGCCCGCGTAGGCGATGTCGCGCCCGCGATGGGATCGCCTGGCCCGGCGCGCGGCGCGATTTTCATGGAGGAGTCCGCAACAAGGGAAAGCGCCATCTTTTCACAGGCGGGCGGGTTCACGCAAACCCGGCGCGGCAAACAAACCTGTTAAGCTAGCAAGACCAGCTACCTCCATGCGACCATGAGAACGATTGCCCAAATCCTGCAAGACAGCAAAACCATCGCCGTCGTCGGCCTCTCCGCCAAGCCCGAGCGGCCCAGCTTCGGCGTGGCCGAATACCTGCAGGGTCAAGGCTACCGCATCCTGCCGGTGAACCCGGCCTATGCCGGCCAGGAGATCCTCGGCGAGCGCGTCCACGCCACCTTGCAGGAAGCGGCCGACGCCCTGGCCCCGAGCGGCCAGCGCATCGACATCGTCGATTGCTTTCGCAAGTCGCAGGACATTCCGCCCATTGCGCGCGATGCCATCGCGGTGCGCGCCGGCTGCCTGTGGATGCAGCTCGAGATCGAGCACCAGGCCGCCGCCGACATGGCCCGCGCCGCCGGCCTGGATGTCGTGATGAACCACTGCCTGAAAATCGAACACCGCCAGCTCAACGGCTGATCCAACCTGGACCCATCATGCTGAAAACCGTCTTGTCCCTTTCCCTGCTGGCCGCCGTGGCCTCGGTCCATGCCCAGCCGACCGCGGTGGCGCCGCCGCGCCCGCAGGCCGCCGCAAGCGCGGCCCCGGCCGCCTGTCCGGCCCTGCTGAAACAAAGTTTCAGACGCTTGCAGGACGAAGCGCCGCAGGACCTGTGCCAGTACGCCGGCAAGGTGGTGCTGGTCGTGAACACGGCCAGCTACTGCGGTTACACCAAGCAGTACGAGGGCCTGGAAAAGCTGTACGCGAAATACGGCCCGCGCGGCCTGGTGGTCCTCGGCTTCCCGTCGAACGATTTTAAACAGGAAGCGGCCAGCACCAAGGAAATCGCCGACCTGTGCTACAACACCTATGGCGTGAAGTTCCCGATGTTCGCACCCACGCCCGTGACCGGTGCCAAGGCCAACCCGCTGCATGCGGCGCTGGCGCAGCAAACCGGCAAGGAGCCGAAGTGGAATTTCACGAAATACCTGATCGGCCGCGACGGCAAGGTGATCGAGCACTTCCCGAGCAAGATCACGCCGGAAGACGCGCAACTGCTCGGCAAGATCGAAGCGGCGCTGTAGACCTCGGGCGCCGCGGCCGCTTCAGTTCCCGCCGCCGCGCTTTTCCACGATCGCCAGCAGCGGCCCGCGCAGCGCATTGCACACCACGACGCCTTCGGCGCGTTCGAGCATCGCGCGCGTGATCACGCGTTCCTGCGCATCCCAGCCCGGCGCGCCCAGCATGATCGTACGCATCACGCCCGGCAGCAGGCCGCAGGACAGCGGTGGCGTATACCAGCGGCCCTCCAGGCGCACGAACACGTTGCTGCGTCCCCCTTCCGTCAATTCCCCGCGCTCGTTGAAGAACAGGGCGTCGAAGGCGCCTGCCGCTTCGGCCGCGCGCCAGGCCGCGTCGTAGCGCGACCGGATCGACGTCTTATGGCGCAGGAAGACGTCGTTCGACTGCGTCGGCGTGTCGGCCAGAACCACGCGCACCGGCGCGTGCAAGGGCGCCAGCGGGGCCGACGTGGCGGTCAGGCCGCCGTTTGCCGCCAGCGCCAGGCGCAGGCGGTGCACGCCCGCCTGCGGCGGCAGGGCAAGGCAGGCGTCGACGACCAGCGTGCGCGCCGCCGCCGCGTCGAAGGGCCGGCCGAAGTAGGCGGCCGACGCGCCCATTCTCGCCAAGTGCAGGTCGAGGTGGCGCGGACCGTCGTGCCACGAGGCCTTGATCGTCTCGAACAGGTCGAACTCGTTCGGCAGCCCGGTCAGGAACCGCGCTTTCAGCTGGCATTCGGCAAACTCGCCCACCGGGTCGCTGTCGAAGACGATGCCGGCGCCGACTCCGAGCTCGCCGCGGCGCACGCCCTCTCCCGGCGCCAGCGCCAGCGTACGGATCGGCACCGACAGGCAAAAGTCGCCGAAGGCGCGCCCATCGCCCGGCGGATCGAACCAGCCGATCGCGCCCGTATAGATGCCGCGCGGGTCGGGTTCGAGTTCATCGATGATTTCCATCGTTCTGCGCTTGGGCGCGCCCGTGATCGAGCCGCACGGGTAGAGGGCCGCGAACACCTCGGCCAGGGTCGCGTCGTCGCGCAAGCGTGCCTGCACCGTGGAGGTCATCTGCAGCACGGCGCCGAAGCGCGTGACCTCGAACAGTTTCGGGACGGTGACGCTGCCGGTCTGCGCCACGCGCCCGAGATCGTTGCGCAGCAGGTCGACGATCATCAGGTTCTCGGCCCGGTTCTTGGGGTCGTGCGCGAGCGCGGCGGCGCGCGCGGCATCGGTGTCCGGGTCGTCGCTGGCCGGCGCGGTGCCCTTCATCGGGCGCGCCAGCAGGGTCTCTCCCGCATGCCGCACGAACAGCTCCGGCGAGAACGACAGCAGCGCGCCGCCGTCGGGCAGGCCGACCAGGGCGCCGTAGGGCACCGGCTGGCGCGCGCGCAGGCGCGCGTACAAGGCGAACACCGAACCGAAGGCGTCGAAGCGCAGGCGGTAGGTGTAATTGACCTGGTAGGTGTCGCCGGCGGCGATGTAGTCGCGGATGCGGTCGATGGCGTCCACGAAACGCGCCTGGTCGACACTGGCGTGGATGCCGGCCACGCCGGCCGGCGAGTCATGGGCCGCGCGCGCCGTGACCCAGGCCCGGGCCTCGTCGGCGCCGAGCAGTTCGCAGCGCTCGAACAGCAGCACCTGGGCCAGCGGCCCGGGCAGGGGCTTGCTCGGGATGCCGAGCAGGTGCGCCCCGAGCTCGTAGGTCAGCAGGGGCACGGCGTACAGGCCGCGGGCCAGGGCGTCCTGCAGCGCCTGCAGCACGCCTTCCCAGCCGGCGCCGTCGAGGCAGGCGAGGGTGCCGGCATGGCCCGTGTACAGGCGCGAGCGTGCCTGCGCGTGACCTTCCGCGCTCGCATCGTCGAGCAGTGCAAAGACACTGTGCATGGTGAACGTCAGGCGGCCAACAGGAGCGACAATTGTACGCCCGTCGCGTCGGCGGGGTGCTGGCGAAAGCCGCTCTTGGCGTAGCGGTGCCAGCGTCCGGTCACATAACTGACCAGCAGGCTGGCGCGCGCGGCGACGTCGTCCTCGATGCCGTGGCCCTGGCTGGCGGCCAGGCGCAGGGCGCCCTTGCAGGCCAGCTCGACGCGGTCATAAAAACTGTTCATGCGCAGTTGCAGGCGTTCATCCTCGCCCACCAGCGCGTCGCCGATCAATACGCGCGTCATGCCCGGATTGTTCGCGGCAAAGGCGAGCAGCATCTGCAGGATCGCCTGCAGCTGGTCGAGGCCGCGTTCTTCCCGGTCCGTGATCTGGTTGATGACGCCGAACACGCTGGCCTCGATGGACTCGATCAGCCCCTCGAACATCTGCGCCTTGCTGGCGAAGTGGCGGTAGAGCGCCGCTTCCGACACGGACAGGCGCGCCGCCAGCGCGGCGGTGGTGATTTTTTCACCTTTCGGCTGCTCGAGCATGGCCGCCAGGGCCTGGAGGATTTGCAACTTACGCTGGCCTGGCTTGGTGCTTGCCATGGGATTCCGAAAGAAGAATTGGTCGAGTCATCAGGTAGATGGGCAGAGCCGCTGCAGCCGCTTCGGCAACTGCCGCACGGATTTTACTTTGACATCGACGTAGTGAGGAGAAATCAGCATGCGCGGCCGGGCCGGCACCGGCGCGCCAGGGTGGCTGCGGCGCAGGTATTGCGTCACCCACACGGTGCGCAGGCCCAGCTGCTTGGCGCTCTTCAGGTTCGCCAGCGTGTCCTCGACCAGGATGCAATCGCGCGCGGCCACGCCATGGCGGCGCAGCAGGCGAGCGAGCATCAGCTTCGACGGTTTCGGGCGCAGCCGGCCGTGCACCTGCATCTGCTCGATCGCGATGTGGTGTGCGAAATGGCGCCCCAGGTTCAGGTGGCGCATCACATGCGTCGAATACGCGCGCGGCGCATTCGTCAACAGGATTTTCTTGCCGGGCAGGCGCTGCAGCAGCCGGCCCAGGCCGGTCTCGGCGCGCATCATCGCGCGCAAGTCGTGCAGCTGGTGCGTCTCGCGCAGGAAATCGGCCGCGATGACCCCGTGGTGGCGCATCATGCCGAGCAGGGTGGCGCCATATTTCTTCCAGTAGCCCAGGCGCGCGGCATCGACCTGGGCCCGGGTCACCGGCGTCACGCCATCGTCGAGCACGCGCGCGATATACGTGTTCATGTTGGCGCTGATGGCCGGGAAAATCGCGTGCGATGCGTCGTGCAGGGTGTTATCGAGGTCAAATAGCCAGACCGGAGAGGCGGGGATAGGATGTGGCACGGTTTTTTTACTGAACAGGAGAGATGGATGCGACGTCCGATTATAGTGGCCTTCTTCAGCTTCGCTCTCATGGCGTGCCAGGTGCTGGCCGCCGAACGCGGTGCGCTGTTCAAGGTCAGCGGCCATGGCCATACCTTGTACCTGTATGGAACCATCCACGCGGGCAAACCCGACTACTACCCGCTCGAGCCGCACATCGCCAAGGCCGTCGCGGCCGCGCCCACGCTGGCGCTGGAAGTCGATACGGCGCGCGACCCCGGCGCCGTGCAGGCAGCTTTTGCCCGGCATGGCGTGTTCGCGGCCGGCAGCCCGGGCTATGCGGGCCTGCCCGGCGAGCGACGCCGGCGCCTGGAGGCGGCCTTGAAGCAGCAAGGTGTCGACCTGGCCGCCGTGATGCAGTTGAAACCCTGGATGTTGGCGACGATGCTGACGGTGCGCGACCTGGCCCGACTGGGCTACGACCCGGCCTTCGGCGTGGATGCGCACCTGGCCGGCCTGGCGCGCGGCAAGGCCCGCATCGCCGAGCTGGAGTCAAGCGAGTACCAGGCGGCGCTGCTGGACCGGCTGCCGCTCGCGATGCAATGGGACCTGCTCGAAGAAACCCTGGCCCACATGGCGTCGGGGCGCCAGCTGCGCGAGGCGCGCGAACTGTTCGAGGCCTACGAGCGCGCCGACCGGCAGGCGCTCGAGCGCATCGCCGCGCGCATCGACAGCGACGACAGCGTCAGCGGCAAGTTCGTGCGCGAGATCGTGCTGGACGAACGCAACGGGCCGATGGCCGAACGACTGGCCGCGCTGCTGGCGCGCGACGACAATGCGGTGGCCGCGATCGGCTTGATGCACTTGCTGGGAAAGGGCGGCGTACCGGTGCTGTTGCGCCAGCGCGGCATGCAGGTGGAACGGATATATTGAGGCCAGTGCGCTGCGGGGGAGATGGTGCCCTTTACGTGGATTGAACACGTGGCCTCTCCCTTACCAAGGGAGTGCTCTACCACTGAGCTAAAAGGGCGGTACTGGCATGGCGGCATGGACGCCGCCACGAGATTTATTTAGTGCGAGCGGATCATAGTGCCAAAAGCCTGTTCGGTCAAGACTTCCAGCAACAAAGAGTGCTCGATGCGGCCATCGATGATGTGCACGGTGTTCACGCCGGACTTCGCCGCGTCGAGCGCCGACGAGATCTTCGGCAGCATGCCGCCCGAGATCGTGCCGTCTTCGAACATCTCGTCGATTTCACGCGCCGACAAGTCCGTCACCAGATTGCCGGCCTTGTCCTGCACGCCGGCGATGTTGGTCATCATGATCAGTTTTTCCGCCTTCAGGATTTCCGCGATCTTGCCGGCCACGACGTCGGCATTGATGTTATAGGCTTGCCCGTCCTGGCCAAAGCCGATCGGAGAGATAATCGGAATGAAGGCGTCGTCCTGCAGCGCCTTGACGACCGCCGGATTGATCGCCTCGATTTCGCCGACAAAACCGATGTCGACGAATTCGCCCGGCTTTTCCTTGTCCGGCATGCTCATCTTGCGTGCGCGGATCAGGCCGCCGTCCTTGCCGGTCAGGCCGACAGCCTGGCCGCCGTAGTGGTTGATCAGCATGACGATGTCCTGCTGCACTTCGCCGCCCAGTACCCACTCGACCACTTCCATGGTTTCTTCGTCGGTGATGCGCATGCCCTGCACGAAGCTGCCCTGCTTGCCGATTTTCTTCAGGGCGTTGTCGATCTGGGGACCGCCGCCGTGCACCACGACCGGGTTCATGCCGACCAGTTTCAGCAGGATGACGTCGCGCGCGAAGCCGTGCTTCAGGCGTTCGTCGGTCATGGCATTGCCGCCGTACTTGATGACAATCGTCTTGCCATGGAAGTTGCGGATATAAGGAAGCGCCTCGGCCAGGATCTGCGCCTTGATCTGCGGCGAAACCGCGGTCAGGTCACTCGATGGTTCCTCGGTTTTCAAGCTGGTCACGTGAGCGTTCATGGGGAGTCCGAAATGAATGTGGCGGAGATTTTACAGGCAACACGGGCGCCCTTGTAGGCATTCTGGGTCGCATTTGTTGTATTTTATCGTGTGACCGGGTCAGGATCGCTGCCGATGAATGCCACTACGATATTACACATGACGAATAATTGCTGTCGCAAGGCTGCGCCATGAGCCAATGCAGCCGTTGCGGCGCCGCCTTTGGCTGTGCCATGGCCGATGCTGCGCCAGGACCGTGCTGGTGCACCGAACTGCCTGCCGTGGTGCCGCTGCCGGGTGCGCATGCCGCCTGCTGGTGCCCGGCCTGCCTGCGCGCGCATATTGCCGCGACCGCCGACCTGCCTGGCGAAAAACAGGTCGGCGCTTGAGCGGCGCCGGCAGCGGCGTCCGAGCGCCGCCGGTGGCCGCTCAACGGTGCGTGGCGAAAAAGCGCAGCATTTCGCGGCTCGCATCCGGTCCCTTGCCGTCGGTATAGCTGCCGCGGGCGCTGCCGCCCGACCAGGCATGGCCTGCACCGTGGATGACCCAGTGCTCGCCATGGACCTTGCCGTCGGCATGCTTGTGCATGGTGCGGGTGTAGGTATGGCCGTCCGGCACCCGGCCCGGCTCGACCGCCATGATCGCGGCGGCGTCGCGCGCATGCACCATCAGCTCGTCGCCATTGGTCGGGTGCACGGTATGGTCCTGGTCGCCGTGGAAGACGATGATCGGGATCGCCTTGCCGGGCTTGTTCTGGCGCTGGAGCTGGCCCTGCATGGCGGCCAGGGCCGAGGGCAGGTCGTGGGCCGAGGCGTAAGGCAGGCCCGAGTGCACGCCGACGGCCGCGTACAGCTCCGGGTAGAGCGTGCCCATGATGGTGGCCATGGCGCCGCCGGCCGACAGGCCGGCCACATACACCTGGGCCGGGTCGATGCTGTGCCGGTCCATGATCTCGCGCGTGATGCCGGCGATGATCGAAGGCTCGCCCTGGTCACGCTTCTGGTCGACGTCGCTGAACCAGTTCCAGCAGCGCGAGGAATTGGCCTGGCGCGATTGTGCCGGATACACGACGAGGCAGCCGGTCTCCTCGGCCAGCGCGTTCATTTGCGTGCCGCTGGCAAAATCGTCCGGATCCTGGGTGCAGCCATGCAGCATCACGACCAGGGCTGCCGGCTTGTCTGCCTGATAGGAGCTCGGCACATACAGCTTATAGCTGCGGGTACCGGCGCGGTTGCTGAAGCTGCCGTCGCTGAAGGTACCGGGCAGCAGCACGGCCGGCTCGTTGGCGGCGGCGCCGCCATGGCCGAAGGTGCGGCTCAGTTCGGCGAGCATGTCCGGCACCTCCGACGGCGTGCGCAGGTGCTGCATGCCATTGGCTTGCGAGAAGCCGCTCATCTGGGCTTGCGCCGCCTGCGTCATGGCCGAGGCGTTCTTCAGCGCGTCCTGGATCACCTTGTTGGTGTCGAGCGGGGGCTTCTTGACCAGGTTGCGGCTAGCGGCACGCATTTGCGCGAATAGTTTGTTGTTCATATTTAAATTCAGTTTCATTTGGCTTCCTTTTTGTGCGCTTATTTGATGCGCTCTGCCAATGCGGCCTTGATGGCGGTGCTTGCATGCAGCGCGCCGAGGACCGAAATCGATTCGATGGTGGCCAGGGCCAGTTCGACCGTGACGTCGCTGGCGATGCTGGCCATGCCGAGCACCTGGATCTGCAGGCGGATACCGGCTTGCTGCGCCGCTTCCAGGTCGGCCCGGGAATAATGGTGCAACCCCAGCACCAGGCTGCGGCGGGCAACGGTTTGCCGGACCACGTCCGCGTGCGTATTGAGCTGATTGCGGATGGCCGTGCGGATCAGGTCGGTACGGTTGCTGTAAAACCCTTCGCTGACCAGCAGGTCGATCTGGCCCAGGTCGATCATGCCCAGGTTGATCGTGATCTTTTCCGTGTCAGCCAGCTTCGGTTTGACTTCGTTAACAGTCATCATTTGGCTCCGCATTGCTTACACCATCCTTTCAAACCATCCTCTTACCATCCACATGGATGGTTTCGCAGAACGCCAAGTCTACGCGCTTGGGTTCCAAGGTCAAGCGCGATTTGATTGAATCGGGTAATCTCTTTCTCCATGAGTCCAGAATTACAACCCGGCTTGCGCTTCGCGTGGCAGTACACGGTGCCCGCGCGCGCCACCGTTCCCCAGCTCTACCACGACACCGCGTTCTGCCTCGACATGCCCGAGGTGCTGGCCACCGGCTACCTGGTCGGCATGATGGAACTGGCCTGCGTGCACGGGATGCGTCCTTTCCTCGACTGGCCGCGCGAACAGAGCCTGGGCACGATGGTCAGTTTCCGGCACCTGGCGCCGACGCCGCCCGGCATGACGCTGCGCATCGAGGGCGAGGTGACCGAGGTCCAGGGCCGGCGCGTGCGCTTCGAGGTACAAGCCTGGGACGAGCGGGAACGCGTCTGCGAGGGCACCCACGAGCGCTGCGTGATCGATGTCGAACGCTTCAATCGGCGTGTTGCGGATAAGCGTCAGGCGCATGGAGAGGCGGCATGAACCTGGCGCCGCCCGAACTGCAAACCCCGGTCCCTTCGCCCTGCATCAACCTGTGCGAGATGGACCAGACAACGGGCCTGTGCCGCGGCTGCCTGCGCACGATCGACGAGATCGTTGCCTGGGGCAGTGCCGGCGACGAGCTCAAGCGCGCGATCTGGCTTGACATCCGGCGCCGTGAAGCGGACCTCGATTTTGGCTGACCTGGCGCCGCGCCTGCCCGCCACGATGCGCCTGTTCGAGCGCGGCTGGCTGTCTTCGAACAATGTTTTGTTTACAGGCAGCGAGACGGCGCTGGTCGACAGCGGCTACCTGACGCACGCGCCGCAAACGCTGGCGCTGGTGCGCCACGCGCTTGGCAGCCAGCCGCTGGATCGCCTTTTGAATACCCATTTGCATTCGGACCATTGCGGCGGGAATGCCGCTCTGCAGGCCGCGTACGGCTGCCATACGGCCATCCCGAGGCTGGAGGCCGGCAAGGTCGCCGCCTGGGACGAGGAAGCGCTCTCTTTCCGCGCGACCGGCCAGCAATGCACACGCTTCAGCTTCGATGCGCTGTTGCAGCCAGGGCAAAGGCTGGAGCTGGGCGCGATGGCATGGGAGGTGCTGGGCGCGCCCGGGCACGATCCGCATGCCTTGTTGCTGTTTTGTCCAGCCGAGGGCATCTTGATTTCGGGCGATGCGCTCTGGGAAAATGGCTTTGGCGTGATTTTTCCGGAGCTCGACGGCGAATCCGGTTTCCTCGAGGCGCGCGCGACGCTCGACCTGATCGCCGCGCTCGATGCGCGGGTGGTCATTCCCGGGCATGGGCGGATGTTTGCCGATGTGGCCGGAGCCTTGCGGCGTGCTTATTCGCGGCTCGATTACTTGGCGGCCGACCCCAGGCGCAATGCGGAAAATGCGGTCAAGGTGCTGGTCAAGTTCCTGCTGCTCGAACGCCAGCGGATCCGGTTGCAGGAAGTGCCGGGGCTGCTGGCAGCCATTCCGGTGGTGGGCAGCGCCATGCGCTGCATCGACATGGCGTCCATGGCCAATGAGCGCGCGTTCGACGCAGCGTCGCACGGCGGCGCCTCGGAACCGGTACGCGACCCCTATCTCAGCCTCGCCAACTGGGCCATCGCCGCCCTGGTCCGCGCCCAGGCCGCCGGCATCGAGGGCGATTATCTCGTCGACCGGTGAATTTAGAGCCATCGATCTAGCACGATCGTGCTTTTTTGACCCTATAATCGACGACGCCGATCAATCCACGCCGAAAGCCGCCCATGACGCTGCCAACCGTACTGCAAGACCTTTCCTTACCCGTGATCGCCTCGCCGATGTTCATCGCCAGCGGTCCGGCCCTCGTCGCGGCCCAGTGCAAGGCGGGGATCGTCGGATCCTTCCCGGCCCTGAATGCCCGCCCGGCCGAGCTGCTCGATACCTGGCTGACCGACCTGCAGAAGGAACTGGCCGACTACGCCGCCGCCAACCCGGGCGCGAAGATCGGCCCGATCGCCGTGAACCAGATCGTGCACGCCTCGAACACGCGCCTCGAGCACGATGTCGACGTCTGCGTGCAGCACCAGGTGCCGATCATTATCTCTTCCCTGCGCGCGCCGCCGAAAGCGATGCTCGATGCCGTGCACAGCTATGGCGGCATCGTGCTGCACGACGTGGTCTCGATCCGCCACGCGCAGAAGGCGCTGGAAGCCGGCGTCGACGGCCTGATCCTGGTGGCGGCCGGCGCCGGCGGCCATGCCGGCGCCCTGTCGCCATTTGCACTGGTGGGCGAAGTGCGTAAATTCTTCGACGGTCCGATCGCCCTGTCGGGATCGATCGCCACCGGCGACGCCATCCTGGCCGCCCAGGCCATGGGCGCCGATTTCGCCTACATCGGCTCGCGCTGGCTGGCCACGAAAGAATCGAACGTCAGCGACGAATACCGCGACGCGATCGTCGAGTCGAGCGCGGCCGACGTGGTCTACACGAATTTGTTCACGGGCGTGCACGGCAACTACCTGAAGAAATCGATCGTCAACGCGGGCCTGGATCCGGAGGCGCTGCCGGAATCGGACAAGAGCAAGATGAGCTTCGGCGACGGCGGCTCGAAAGCCAAGGCCTGGCGCGATATCTGGGGCGCGGGCCAGGGCGTGGGCCTGATGCATGACGTGCCGACGGTGGCCGAGATGG